>JAFADT010000721.1 GCA_023424585.1 Pseudomonadota bacterium | reverse complement strand
GACTACGCCCGGAGCTGGGAGGAGGGCTACGTCCGGACCTGCCAGGCCACGCGCGTGCGGCAGGAGCAGCCGGAGTCCGTGCTGGCGCTGCGCATGGCGTGCCTGGACTCGCGCCTGCAGTCACTGGGCGTGTTCGCGGACGTGCTGGAGCACGCGGACGCGCCGCTCGTGGCGAAGGCGGCCGAGGCCGCGCAGAAGCTGCCGCGCGTGTCGGACTGCGCGCGCGTGGAGTCGCTCCTCGCCGTGGTGCCGCCGCCGGAGGGCCCTGGTGTGGCCGCGAAGCTCTCGGACGCTCGCGCCCGGCTCTCCCGCGCGCAGGTGCTGCTGGAGACGGGGCGCTACGCCCAGGGCCTGGGGGACGCGCAGGCGGTGCTGGCGGTGGCGCGCGAGCTGGCGTACCGACCCCTGGAGGCGGAGGCCCTGCACGCCATCGGGTGGTTCGAGCTGCGGCTGGCCCGCTACGCGGAGGCGGAGCAGCGCTGGACCGAGGGCATGCGCGCCGCGCTCGCCGGCCGGAACGACCTGCTCGCAGCGCGCTCGGAGGCGGACCTCGTCTTCGTGACGGGCTACGAGTTGGAGCACGCCGACCGGGGCCTGGAGCACGCGGCGCAGGCGCGGGCGCTCCTGGAGCGCACCGGCCCCGCGGAGGAGGTGGACGCCCAGATCGAGCACAACCTGGGCGCGGTGGCCTTCGGCGAGGGGCTGCTGCCCCAGGCGCAGCAGCACTTCCAGCGCGCCGCCGCGATCCGCGAGCGCGTCCTGGGCGCGGATCATCCGGACACGGCGAAGAGCCTCACCAACTTCGCGCGGGTGCGGCTGCGCCAGGACGCGCCCGGCGAGGCCCTGGCGCTCTACCAGCGGGTGCTGGACATCCAGCGCAAGCGGCTGGGCCCGCGCCACCCCGCGGTCGCGGACACGCTGGTCCTGATGGGCGAGGTCCGCGAGCGCCTGGAGGGACCCGCGTCCGTCGTGCCCCTCTACACGGAGGCCCTGGAGATCCGCAGCGCCATGCTCGGGGACACGCACCTGGACACGCTGCGGCTGCACAACCACCTGGGCCGCCTCCACGAAGCCATGGGCACGTTCGCGCTCGCCCGCCAGGAGCATGAACGCGCGCTGGCGCTGACCGTCCAGGCGTTCGGGGCGGACCACGTCGAGTACGCCCTGTCGCTCGAATACCTGGCCCAGATGGAGGAGCAGCAGGGCTCGCTGCCGGAGGCCCTGGCGCGCTACGCGAAGGTCCTGGCCCTCCAGGAGCGGCTGTCCGGCCCCCGGAGCGACGCGGTCCTGCGCGTGCGCGAGGAGCAGGCCCGGGTGCTGCGCGGGACCGGCCACGCGCGCGAGGCCGCGGCGGAGCTGGAGCAGGTGCTGGCCGCGCGCGAGGCCACCGATGGCCCCGGCCACGCGATGCTCGTCTCCGGCCTGACGGAGCTGGCCCGGACCTACCTGGACCTGCGGGAGCCGAGGAGGGCCCGCGAGGCCGCCGAGCGCGCCCTGGCCATCATCCAGCCCCTCGGCTGGAGCGCGGTGCGCACCGCGGAGCTCCAGTTCGAGCTCGCCCGCGCGCGGTGGGACGCGGGCGAGGACCGGACCCAGGCCCTCGCGCTCGCGGACCAGGCGCTGGCCACCTTCCAGCAGGCCGGCCCCACCCACCACGCCCGGGCCGAGGATGTGTTGCATTGGAAGCAGTCCCGGCGTCCCGCCCCGGCCGCCGCAACTCGCTGATCAATTCTTGGATAATGGGAAGACTCTTCCCTTCAGGAGCGGCCATGAGCTTTCTCTCCCGCCTCAAGCCCGTCTCTCCCCCTCCCCCCAGGCCCCAGCCCCCACCGGACGCGGGTGTCCACGCGCGGCCGCCCGGCCATGGCGCGGCGCCGCCCGCTGGCAGTGGCGCGCGCGCCGTCCCGCCGGAGGACCAGCAGGCGCGGAGGGATCCGTCCGGAGGCAACGGGCAGGGCCTCTCCGTGGACAGCTTCGATCCGGACCGGGTGGCCATGTACTCGTCCCCGGCGACCGCCACGTGCGGCCTCATGCCCCGGGACCGCCGCCCCCTGGACAACGACCCCGCCCGCCAGGGCCACAAGGACCCCAGCGGCAGGCCCGGAGGGGCCGGCGTCGTCGCCGACGGAGCCGGGGGGTTCATCCGGAGACTCCTCGGCGGCGGGAAGGGCTCCGACGAGGCGAAGTCCACTCCGGGCCAGAAGTCGAAGTCCTTCCTCTGACGCGGGGCGGACGCCGCGGCGCTCAGCCCCCCAGGGGCTCGCCGCCCGACGCGCTCGGCCCGGGGAGCAGCACCAGCCCCTCCCTGGCGAAGCGCGCCACCTCCGCGTGGACCTCCGCGGCGGCCATGCCGGTGGCCTGGGTGACGGCCTGTTCGGACAGGCCCTCCACGGCCATCTTCAGCACCAGCAGCGCGGGCGGCGTGGCCTCCATGTAGAAGGTCACCAGCCGCTCCGGGTGGCGCCACAGCAGGGCCAGCTCCTGGCCCTCCTCGGGCACGTCCTGCGCGCCCCGGGCCCGCACGAAGGCGCAGAGCCGGTAGGGCTGCTCCAGCACCGCGAGCGTGGGGTTGGGCGTCAGGCGCTCCACGGCCTCCGGAATGACCTCCTCGGAGGCGAAGACGGCGAAGTCCGTCCACTCGAAGCGCGCGAGCGCGGGCAGGAACGGCGGCAGCGACCGGGGGGCCGCGACGTCCGCGACGAAGGGGGCGAAGCCCTCGCCCAGGCGGTTGATTTCGTGGTGCTTCGCGGGCCGCGTGCGGGTGTAGCCCTCCACCAGCGCGTCCCACGCTTCCGGCGCCGCCGCCCGGCGCGTCAGCGGGAAGAGCTTCTCCAGGGTGGAGCGCACGTGGCCGCGCACGAACTGGCCGTAGAGCGCCATGCGCTCCGGGTCCACGTCCCAGCCCGGGTGCGACGCGGACAGCGTCGACACCCCCTCCGCGCCAGGAGGGCCCGCGAGGTACGCGTCCATGCTGTCGAAGAAGTGCTTCAGCGCCGGCTTCATCGCGCGCCCTCCGCGAGCACGGCGCGCGCCTGGTCCGCCTCGTCCAGCACGGCGTCCAGCGAGGGGATGGCCTGGTCCCACTCGATCAGCGTGGACACCGGGCCGGTGCGCTCCAGGGTGTAGCGATACAGCGCCCACACGTCGTCGCAGACGCGGTCCCCGTGCGTGTCGATGAGGACCGTCTCGCGCACGTCATGGCCGGCCAGGTGGATCTGCACCACGCGCTCCAGGGGCAGCGCGTCCACGAAGGCGCGCGGGTCATAGCCGTGGTTCCTCGCGTTGACCCAGACGTTGTTCACGTCCAGGAGCAGGCCGCAGTCCGCGGCCTCCACCACCTGCCGCAGGAAGTCCGCCTCCTTCAGCGTGCCGCCCGGCATGGCCGCGTAGTAGCTGGGGTTCTCCAGGAGGAAGGGGCGCTCCACGCGCGCCATCACCTCGCGCACGCGCGGCACCACGTGCTCCACCGCGGCCTCGGAGAAGGGCAGCGGCAGCAGGTCGTGCAGGTGCACGCCGCCCAGGCGCGAGTAGCACAGGTGGTCGGAGAAGAACGGCGCGTCCAGCCGCTTCACCAGCGCGGCCAGGCGGGTGACGTAGTCGTCGTCCAGCGCGTCCGGCCCGCCGATGTTGAGGCCCACGCCGTGCGGCAGGAGCGTCCAGCGCTCGCGGCACGCGTCCAGGGCGCGCTGGGAGCGGCCGCCCAGGGTGAGGAAGTTCTCCGGGATGATCTCCACCCAGTCCAGCGCGCGCGGCGTGCGGGGCAGCGCTTCGTAGAAGTCTCGGCGCAGCCCGATGCCCGCCCCCAGTGGCTTCAACCCATGGCGGTCTGCGTAGCGGGGGGACGGCATGCGGCGCTCCTCCTGGGAGTCGGAGACTGCGGATGTGGCGGGTGGAAACAACACGGGCGGCAGGAAGAACGCTTCCCGCCGCCCGCGAGCCTGGGAGGAGACCTGTCACGCAGGCCCTCCCGGGGGAGGACTACTTCTTGCCGCTGCAGGAGCCGGCGCCGCAGGAACCGGCGCCGCAGCTGCCCTCGGCGCCCTTCTCCTGGGTCGCGGCGGGGGCGGCGGCCGGAGCGGCGCTGTCGGCGGGCTTGTTGCTGCAGCTGGCCTCGGCGCCCTCCGCCGCGCCCGGCGAAGCGGCGTGCACCTTGCCCTCCGAGGCCTTGTTGGACGCACAGCCGGTGGCCAGCGCGCCGAGGGACAGGGTGCCGACAACCGCCGCAAGAGCCTTGACGTTCATGTGTTGCTTCCTTTCGTACCGCGTGGGGTGTGACTACGGGGGAGACAGACGACGACAACTATGGCTTGAACTGCGTGGAGCCCCAGGCGTCGACCGTGACCTCGGCCCGCTCGCCCACCTTCAGCAGCAGCGCCTCGGTGCGCTGGATGCCGTAGGCCTCCAGGGGGATCTGGAACTTCGCGCGCACGCGCAAGAGCTCGCCCGCGGCGCGGTTCTTCGTCTCGGCGGTCTCCTGGAGGTACGTGGCCGTCACCTCCACGGGCTCCTCGCGCGTGACGCCATGAATCGTGAAGGTGCCCTTCGTCTTCAGCACCACCGGCTTCGCGTTGGCCAGCGGCGCGGGCAGGGCCACGTCCTTGAACTCGAAGACGATGTCCGGGTGCTTCGCCGCGTCCAGCCAGCGGTCGTTCTGCAGGTGGCCGTCGCGCGTCTCGTTGCCCGTCTTGATGGAGCGCACCGGCACCTGGAAGCGGCCGCTGGCCTTCTGCCCCTTCACGTCCACGCGGCCCGTCACCTGGTTGGACAGGCCGTTGATGACCTCCAACGGCGCGTCCAGCACGAACATCACCGTGTCGCGGCTGTTCGGATCATGGAAGACGAAGTGCTTCTCGGAAGGCGCGGGCTCCGCGGCGGACGCGGACAGCGACAGGGTGGCGGCGAGCATCAGGACGCTGCGGAACATGGCGGACCTCATCGACGGAAGCCGCGAACCTCGCGGATGCATGCGATACGCGACAACCGGGAATCGGTTACGGCCCCTTCTCATTCCGGAGATTCACCCCGCGTCGTCCGGGGTTCGCCCGCCCTCCAACGCCTCACGCAACCCACTGCCCGGCGCAGCATGGAGCGTGATGCCGCCTGGGTCAATTCTGACGCCGAGATTTTCAAGCAAAGCTCCCTCTTCAGAGAATGCAGGAGCCTCCAGGTGACGGGCAAGCAGCGCATCGAAGAGCGGCTGGCCCGCGACCGTGTCCACGGCCTCGCCGAAGCGGGCGAGCGTCGCCGTGGGGCCCCGCGTGGCGAGCAGCTCCAGCACGTCCTCCAGGCGGCCCCTGCCCCGCGTCACGCGGCGCAGCTCCACGTCCAGGTGGAGCGCGAAGAGCGCGCCGGTCCAATAGATGCCCAGGAAGTTCCCCTCCTCGGCGATGACCTCCTTCATGGGGCGTGAGCGCGCGGCGGCCCGGCCTCGCGCGAAGCCGTCCGTCAGCTCGGACCAGGCCTGCGGGGCCGTCTGTCGCCCCGAGCGCGCGCGGGCGAGCTCCGTGTAGTAGGTGGCGAGCCCCTCGGTGAGCCAGGCCTGCCGGGGCACCAGGGCCGGGTGCGTGAGGTGGAGCATCTCGTGGAGGGCGACCCAGTCCTTCGCGAAGGACGCGGCGGTGGCGTCCTGGCCCACGAGGATGGAGATGCTGGGCGGAGCGCTCCACTGGGTCATGCCGAAGACGCCGGGCGCGCTCTCGCCGGGTACGGGCACGACGCGCACGGTGACGCGCGGATACGGGAAGGCCTTGCGCACGGTGAGCACTTCACGCCCGGCTTGCGCGAGCCACGCGCAGACCTCCGCGTCCGTCAGGTGCGTGAAGCGGCCCAGCAG
>JAFADT010000708.1 GCA_023424585.1 Pseudomonadota bacterium | reverse complement strand
GCCCGGCACCGCGCCCGGGACCCCGGCCTTCGCCTCGCGGTCGTTCGTCATCGTCGTCATCATCGCAGCCTCACGCGCTCCACCGCATCCCACGCGGTCATGTCCGACAGCACCACCTGATCGCCTTCCGAAAGCCCCTGCACGACCTCCACCGCGTTCACCGAGCCCCGGCCCAGCCTCACGGGGATGCGCACCGCCTCGTCGCCTCCAGGCAGCAGGCGGAAGAGCGCCAGCGTGCTCTCCGCCTGGGCGCCGGCCGGGCGCCCCACGAACAGCACGTCGTCCAGGCGCTCCAGCTCCACGGTGCCCTCCACGGTGAGGTCCGGCCGGGCGCCCCTGGGCAGCGTGTCTGGCAGTGACACCTCCACGCGCACCGTGCCCTGGCTGGCCGCGGGGGCCACTCGCGCCACGGTGCCCTCCACCACGCCGTTGCGCGTGTCCACCTGCGCCTTCAGGCCCGGGAGGATGTCGCGCGCCTGCGTCTCCGCGATGCGCAGCTCCGCCTTGAGCCGCTCCGGCTTCACCACCTTGGCCAGGAGCACGCCGGGCGTCACCCACTGACCCAGCTCCAGCGGCAGCTCCTGGAGCACGCCGTCCTCGCCCGCGTGCACCTTCATGGACTCCACCTGCCGCCGGCGGAAGCGTGCCACGGCCTCGAGCCGCTCCACCTGCGCCTGCTGTGAAGCCAGGCGCTGGCGCAGGCTCTGGGACATGACGTCCAGCCGCTGGCGCTCCAAGTCCAGACGCTGGCCGGCCTCCTGCGCCTTCTCCTGCGCCTGGCGCGTCTCCAGGTCACCCACGAAGGCCTTCTGGAAGAGGGCGGTGCTCGCCTGGGCGCGGCGGGCGGCGTCAGCGGCCTCGGCGGTGAGGGCGGCCACGGTGGCCTGCTGGGACAGGCGCTGCGTCTGGAGCAGCTCGCGCAGCTCCAGGAAGTCGCCCTCGGCGCTCGCGAGCTGGCGCTCGGCCTCCAGGGCCTGGAGCTGCACGTCCGGGTTGGACAGCTCCAACAGCAGCGTGCCCGCGGTGACGGTGGCGCCGGGCTTGACGTGGATGCGCTCCACGCGGCCGGCGGTATCCGCGGTGAGCCAGCGGATGGACTCCGGCACCAGCGAGCCCGTGCCCTTCACCTGCCGCACCAGCGGGCCGCGCTTCACCGTGTCCAGCCACACCGAGGCCCTGTCCACGGTGGGCGCGGCGGGGCGCAGCCGGGACAGGCCCACGGTCACCGCCACCAGCGCGGCGAGGCCCAGGGCGGCCAGGACATAGGGGCTGCGACGCGGTGCACGGGCCTTCGGGATGTCCACGGCCCTTCGCTAGAGCGAGCCCCGTGCCAGGGCCCTCCCGCCCCGCCAAGTCCGCGGAAGTGCAGGAGCAGGGGCTCCGGGCCCGGGCGGCACTGACCGCTTGCGCGATGGGCGCGTCCCAGGAGCGGACACTGGAAAGCTTCAGTGGGTGTTGAATAGCGCCAGCTCCCGGCCGTCTGGTGGATCGATTCACCTCCCACACAGCTTCGAGAGACTCCCCATGCGCTCCACCGCCCCGCGGGTGCGCGCCGGCATGCTGCTGGCCGCCACCCTTCTGCCCTTCTCCGCCTTCGCCGATGCCCTGTCCCTCCAGCTCACGGAGGTGGGCAGCGAGGTGGACGTCAGCGGGCTGTCCGCGAGCACCGTGGCGGAGCGCACGCGCTACGGCATCAACGAGGCGCTGAAGGACGCCACCACGGAGGCCATCCTGCTGGAGCCGCAGCAGGAGGGCTCGCCGGACGTGACGGTGAGCGCGAGGGTGACGCGCTCGGGGGAGAAGTACCGGCTGACGTACCGACTGAGCACGACGCACTCGCCGGTGCGCACCAAGACGCTGGCGTATGAGTTCGTCAACCCCAGCCTGAGCGACAAGGGCGCGGTGGTGATGGCGCAGGCGGTGCTGGACGAGGCGAAGAAGCTGGAGGTGGCGGCGGCGCAGGAGGTGCCGGTGGCCTCCAGCGCGGACCCGGGCGAGGTGCCCCTGGCCCGGGCGGACGCGCCGATGGCGGGGATGGGGCAGGACTCGACGGGACGCGAGCTGGAGCGCGAGGAGCCGCGCCGCCGGGGGGGTGGCCGGACGACGCTGGACCTGGGCCTCGCGGCGGGCTTCAACAGCCCCTCGGGCATCTTCGGGGGGGAGCTGGAGTATCGGATCACGCCCATCCTGGGGCTCAACCTGAGCGCGGGCGCGGGCGCGTGGGGCTTCCGGCTGGGGCCGGTGGCGCGCCTGTATCCGCTGGGCGAGGTGCGCACGAGCCCGTTCCTGGAGGCGGGCATGAGCTTCAACATGGGCGGGACGTCGACGACCACGCTCACGTTCGGCGATGAGACCGAGGTGTACAGGACGGAGAAGCTGATGACGCCGGTGGCGACGCTGGCGGTGGGCATGCGCCAGTCGATGGGCCCCCTGTACCTGGGCGTGCGCGGGGGCTGGGGCTTCCGCCTGCGCGAGGACAACTGGCGCACGTCGGACGGCCGAGACCCGAACCTCCTCGACGACCTCGACATCGCCGCCAGCCAGCACGGCGGCCTCCTGTTCAGCCTCACGCTGGGCGTCACGCTGTTCTGAGGCAGTGCTACGGGCGCTGCGCGGGAGCCGATGAGCCCGCGTCCTGCCAGGAGCGCGGCAGGAAGATTGAAGGCCCGTCCCCCATTACCTCCGGGGATGCGGTCCCGGGCTCTCCGGGTGCGGAGGGGGCGCCGGCGTCTTCGGGTTCCGCGACATCTGGCTGACCATCGATGAGCCGCCGGAGGATCCGGCCATCCCGGTGGATCGCGTAGCTCGCCCCTGAGTCCAAAGCGGGCTGCGTTCTGCCACAAGCCTTCGGATCTTCGTCGATGCGGATGAAGATGACGTCGCCCTGCCGAACGACCCGGTACTGCTGGGACTCCCAACGGCTTCCACAGGACACGGTGGAGTCCTGCGGCGGAAGCAGATCCCGGGCGGCGACAGTGAGCGCGCGCAAGATGTCTCCATCCATCTCGAACACCGTGCCTTCGGTCCCCAGCGAGACAGCGGGCTGGGCGAAGAACGGCGGGAAGGTGATGGAGAGGTCCTCCTCGTACTTCGCTGGAGACGGAGCGGCGGCCCTCATGCAGCCCGCCAACACGAGCGCGGAGGCCAGGATGAGATAGGTCCTCCGCACGGACATGCGCCCAGCATATCCCGTCCCGGGTAGGCTCGCGCGCCATGCCGGCCTCCCTGCTTGAAGTGTTCCTGGACCATGCCCGCCACGTGCCCTCGCGCCCGCTGCTCTCCTTCGAGGGGACGACGTACACGCGCGGACAGCTGGCGGAGCGGGTCACCGCGTTCGCTCGGGGCCTCAAGGCCCGGGGGCTGGCTCCGGGTGAGCGCGTCGCCCTCTTCCTGGAGAACAGCGACGCGTTCGTCATCACCTGGCTCGGCGTCCAGGCCGCGGGCTGCGTCGCCGTGCTCGTCAATACGGCCTACCGCCAGGTCGAGCTGGCCCACATCCTCTCCGACGCGGAGGTGAAGGTCTGCGTCACCGGCACCGCGGGCGCCTCGGAGCTCGCGCCGCTGCGCGACGCGCTGCCCTCGCTCCAATGGCTCATCACCGTGGAGCCGCCCCCGCCCGGCCTCCCCGCGTCCCTGCCCACCGTCGCCTTCGACGCCGTCGTGGACCAGGGCGCCGCGGCCACCGCGTCGCTGCCCCTGCCCCGCGCGGAGGACCTGGCCGTGCTGGGCTACACGTCCGGCACCACCGGCCGCTCCAAGGGCGCCATGCTCCAGCACCGACAGCTGCTCGCCAACGTGCGCGCCGTCACCGAGGCGTGGCGCTGGACCGACGCGGACCGGCTCCTGCTCACCCTCCCCCTCTTCCACACGCACGGCCTCATGGTGGGCCTGCACGGCACCCTCTTCACCGGCGCCAGCGTGGACCTGCGCCGCCGCTTCGTCGCGCCCGAGGCCCTCACCGCCCTGCACGACGACCCGTCCCTCACCCTCTTCTTCGGCGTGCCCACCATGTACGGCCGCCTCCTGGAGGAGTCCCGCCGCACCGGCGTGACGCCCCACCCGCTGCGCCTGTGGGTCTCCGGCTCCGCCCCCCTGAGCCCCCAGCTCTGCCTGGACATCGAGGCGCGCTTCGGCGCCCGCATCCTGGAGCGCTACGGCATGACCGAGACGCTCATGAACACCACCCAGCCCTACGACGGCGAGCGCCGCCCCGGCACCGTCGGCGTGCCCTTCCCCGGCCAGGAGGCCCGCGTCGTGGACGTGCGCTCCCGAGAGCCCCTGGGCCGCGGGGAGACGGGCGAGATCGAGGTCCGCGGCCCCCACGTGTTCACCGGCTACTGGCGCCGCCCGGACGCCACCACCGAGGCCTTCGACGCCGAGGGCTGGTTCCGCACCGGCGACCTGGGCGAGTGGGACCCGGACGGCTTCCTGCGCATCACCGGCCGGGCCCGGGAGCTGATCATCAGCGGTGGCTTCAACATCTACCCGCGCGAGGTCGAAGAGGTCCTCACCCAGCACCCGTCCGTCGCGGAGGCCGCCGTGCTGGGCCTGCCCGACCCGGACTTCGGCGAGCAGGTCGTCGCCGTCGTCGTCCCCCACCCCGGCGCCCCCACGGACGCCCAGGCCCTGGTGGACTGGTGCCGCGAACGACTGGCCGCCTTCAAGAAGCCCCGCCGCGTCGTCTTCACCGACGCCCTGCCCCGCAACGCCCTGGGCAAGGTCCAGAAGCACATCCTCCGGGAGCGCCTGACCGCCTCCCAGGGCACCTCCACCGCCACCTGCCCAACAGAGCCCACACCGGCCCCTGGCCGAAATCCCACGCGGACCTAGCTTCTGCCCCAAGAGAAACCGGAGCCTCCGCGTGAAGTCCCATTCCACCCGCAATCCGTCCCATCCCCTCCCGGCCTCGCGGGCCGCGGGGGTGTCTGGCGGCGCGTGGACGGTGGAGGGACGCCGCGCATGAAGCGGTTGCTCATCGTGGACGACGAGCTCGCCATCGTGGAGGCGCTCGAGGACATCCTGTCCCTGGAGGGCTACGACATCGTTACCGCGTACAACGGCGACGAGGGCCTCCAGCGGCTCCTGGCCTCCAAGCCGGACCTGGTGCTGCTGGACCTGATGATGCCGGTGATGGACGGCGGCGAGCTGCTGCGCCGCATCCGCGCCCACCCGGACCTGTGCGACCTGCCCGTGGTGGTGATGAGCGCGGGCCGCCTCACGGACGAGGAGCGCCGCGCCAGCTCCCACTTCCTCGCCAAGCCCTTCGAGCTGGACGACCTGCTGGGCACCATCGCGAAGCAGCTCCCCCGGGAAGCGCCTCGCGCCTGAAGCGGGCCCTCAGCCCGGCGTCGCGCGGAAGAGGACGTCCCGGTAGTACTGTAGCTCGCTGATGCTGGAGCGCAGGTCCGCGAGCGCGGTGTGCCCGCTGGGCGGCTTGCGCGGCTCCACCAGCGCCGGGTACCAGGCGCGCGCGATGACCTTGAGGCTGGTCACGTCCACCATGCGGTAATGCAGGTAGCGGTCCACCATGGGCATGTGGTCGATGAGGAAGCGCCGGTCCGTGTGGATGGAGTTGCCCGCGAGGATGCCCTCGCCCAGGTCGCAGTAGTCCGCGATGAAGGACGTCACCTCGCGCTCCACCACGCGCAGGGACGACGTCGACGCGCGCACCTTCTCCAGCAGGCCGTTCTTCGTGTGCATCTCGCGCACGACGGGCTCCATGCGCTGGAGCATCTCCTCCGGCTGCCAGACGACGCGCTCGAACTCCCCCATGGGGCGCAGGTCCGGGCCGGTGATGATGATGCCCACCTCGATGATGCCGCAGGTGTTGGGGTCCAGGCCGGTCATCTCCAGGTCGAGCCACACAAAGCAGGGGTCACGGGAAGGCATGTCCGGCGGGTTCCTGGTCGCGAAGAGGGAGATGTCCCTATAGCAGCCCGGCGCCCCGGCGCATCCACTCCGTGGACGAATCCTCCCGCCGCGCCCGCACGGCCCCCGGCGCGGCGAGCGTGGAGCGCGGCGGGCGGGCCCGCCCACGGCCCTAGAAGTCCACCAGCGCCTCGGCGGTCCACACGCCCTCCGGCCCCTGCCGCACCTGGACGCGGGTGAGCGACGCGCCGGTCACCGCCACGTTGGCGCCGTGGCGTGCCTGCCCCGCGCGCTCGCCGAAGCCGTGGCCGAAGAGGTTCAGCCCGTCCAGGCGCACCACGAAGCACTGGAAGCGCAGGCGCCGGCCGGCCATCGCGCCCACCACCTCCCGCAGCCAGTCCGCGAGCAGCTGGTCGTGGTCCGCCGACTGGCAGGCCACCTCCAGCTCCTCGTGGGCCTCCACGCTCCGGGGGTCCGTCACCAGCGCGCAGAGCCCCAGCGCCGCCATCTCGAAGGCCTGCTCCATGGAGCGGCCCACGCCCCGCACCCCCAGCAGCTCGTCGTGCGTGAAGTGCTCCCAATGCGTCCGGGGCCTGCGGTCCTCCGCGTGCACGGTTTCCACGTCCATAGGTCCTCCTCGCGTCCTCGTCGTTTCCCGTTCCTCGCGCGGCCGTCAGAACCACCACCCGCCCGCCACGTCCGGCGCCACGCCCTCCGCCCGCGGGGGGCGGGCCTCCCGGGCGCGCGTGAGCCAGCGCCGCAGCGCGTCCTGGGTGAGCGCGGGGAAGGCGTCGTACGCGTCGGAGACCTCACGCAGCGCGGGGTCCAGCCCCAGCGCGTGCACCGCGTCCGCGCGGCTCCGGACGAGCTCCAGCGCGCGCGGCGTCGCCACGCCCACCGCCACGACGCGCTGGCGCGCGCCCTGCTGCC
>JAFADT010000685.1 GCA_023424585.1 Pseudomonadota bacterium | reverse complement strand
GCTACGGCATGTGGAGCGCGTTCCATCCGCCCGTGGTCAACGAAATCGCGGTGCGGCTGCCCGGCCTGCCCAGGGCGCTGGATGGCTTCACCCTCGTCCACCTGAGCGACATCCACGTGGGCCCCATCATCCAGCGGCGCTTCATGGACGAGCTGGTGCGGCGGACCAACGCGCTCAAGCCGGACCTGGTCGCCATCACCGGCGACCTGGTGGACGGCACGGTGGACGACCTGCGCCACTCCGTCGCCGCGCTCCAGAACCTCCAGGCGCGCGCGGGCACGCACTTCATCACCGGCAACCACGAGTACTACTGGAGCGCGAGCGCCTGGGCGGACGCGCTCACCGGCCTGGGCCTCACCGTGCTGCGAAACCGTTACGTGACGATTGGAGACGCGGGCGGCGCGTTCGACCTGGTGGGCGTGGACGACTGGTCCATGCGCAACGGCCCCCAGGGCTACAACCTGGACGCCGCCATCGCGGGCCGCGACCGCGACCGCGCGGCCGTGCTGCTCGCGCACCAACCATCCAATTGGGATGTCGCCGCGAAGGCGGGCATGGGCTTGCAGCTGTCCGGCCACACCCACGGCGGCCAGTTCTTCCCCTTCACCCTCGCGGTCTCCGCCATCTGGAAGCACGCCGCCGGCCTCTTCCAGGACGGCGACAGCCACCTCTACGTCAGCCGGGGCACCGGCTTCTGGGGCCCGCCCCTGCGCGTCGCCGCCCCGTCGGAAATCGTTAAGGTGACGCTCCTGGCGTGAGGTGTAGATTTACCTGGAAATGAGCAAGGAACCAGCGAAGCGCGAAATCAAACAGGAGCGGGCCGCGCGAACGCGGATCGAAATCCTGGAGGCCGCCATCACCTTGTTCGCCCGGCGGGGCTACCTGTCGACGACGATGTCGGACCTGGCGAAGGCCATCCGGATGACGCCGGGCGCCCTGTACTGGCACTTCCCCACCAAGGAAGACCTGCTGCTGGCGGCCATCGACGAGCTGCACCAGCGCTACCTGATGGAGTTCACGCCGCTGCTCGCCGAGCGCCGCACCCTGTCCGGCCGGGAGCAGCTGGTCTTCGTGGTGTCGCGCACCTCGCAGTTCCTGCGCTACCACCGCGAATACGGCATCTTCTTCGGGATGCTGTCCGCCGAGTCCGCGGAGGCCAACGACCGCGTGACGGAGGCGCTGCGCGAGAAGATCTCCCTCTACGTGTCGGTGCTGGCGGGGATGATCCGCTACGGCCAGAAGCGGCAGGAGTTCCGCCCGGAGGTGGACCCCGTGCACATGGCCCACACGATGATGGGCGGCTACCTGGGCATCCTCCTGCACCACAACCTGTACCGCGACACCGTGAGCTACGACCCGCTGATGGCGTCGTTGGATCAGATCCTCTCCGGCGACCTCCACGTGCGCAGCTCCTTGGGCTGATGCGCCGGGCCCACCGGGCCGGGCGGCCCGGAAAACCAGACGCCCGGTCCCCCGCGCGAGGGGACCGGGCGTCTTCATTTCAGGGGGGCTTCAGCCCCCCGCTCCCCGGTGAGGGGAGCGGGGGGAGGCGCCGGGGCTACGGCATCTCGATGGGGCTCGACGAGTTCTGCGGCTGGCGCGTCGTGCGCTGCACGAAGTCCGCCGCGTTGTCGTCCGTGTCCTGACCGTTGCCGGCGAGCTCGTCCTCGCCGCCCTCCGCCATGGAGGCGGAGGAGGAGGTCGCCCGAGCCTTGCGCTCCAGGCTGCCGCCGGACGCGGGGTGCGCCGGCGCGGCGTGGCCGCCCTCAGGGGCCGCGCCCGTGCCGTAGCCCAGGGTGTCGATGGCGTTCACGTCACCATCCGCGTCACCGAGGGCGGACGTTCCGATTCGCACATGGCCGCCGCCCGACGTGCTGGCGGACGAGTTGAACCCGTACTTCGCGTCCTCCTTCACGGCCGCGTCCGAGGGATAGCCGCTGCCGACCAGCAGGTAGTAGCCGTGCGCCTTGATGATCGCGCCCTGGGGCAGGCTGCTGGACTGGCTGTACTTGGAGGTCGCCCCCGCGGCCCGGTACTGGACCTTCCAGCCGCTCATGTCGATGTCCGCGTTCGTGGGGTTGTAGAGCTCCACGAACTCGTCCGACGCGTTGGCGGTGGTGCCGCCGCAGAACTCGCTGATGACGACGTGGCCCTGCACCTCGGCCACCGTCACGGCCGCCTGCTTCGTCACGCCCTGGTAGGACGCGGTGAGCTGGCCATCGCCCTTGGCCTCCGTGGCGGTGAAGACGACCGTGGCGGTCGTCTCGCCTTCCGGCACCGTCACCGTCGAGGCCGACAGCGAGCCCAGCTCCGACGGAGCGAACGCCACGTCCACGACCGCGCCGCCCGCGGGGGCCTTGCGGTCCAGCGTGACGGTGAAGGTCTGCGTCGTGCCCACCGTCACCGTCACGAGGTCCGGCGTGACGCTGGCGAGCTTCGCGGGCGGAGGCAGCACGGTCAGCGACGCCGAGCGCGTGATGCCGTTGAGCGAGGCGGACACCTCACCCGCCCCCTCCCCATCCGCGGCGGCGGTGAACGTCACCGTCGCCGTCGTCTCGCCCGCGCCCACCGTCACCGACGTGGCGGACAGCGCGCCGAAGGGCGTGGCCGGCGAGGTCAGCGCCAGCAGCACCTGCACGGCGTCCGTCGGAGCGGACTCCAGCGTCACCGTGAACTCCTGCGCCGCGCCCGCGTTCACCGTGGCGGTGAGCGGGGTGAGCGACACGAGCCGCGGCACGTCCGTGATGACGTTCACCGTGGCGCTCAGCGCGCCCAGCGTCACCGTGCCGGAGCCGGTGCTGGCCTCCTCCACGGTCACGTCGAAGGTGGCCGTCAGCGCGTCCGCCGTCACGGCCTGAGCGGTGACGGCGCCAAAGCCCGCGGGCGCCACGGTCACGTCCAGCGTGGTGCCCGCCGGCACCGGCCGGTCGAACGTCACGGTGAAGCGCGCGACACCGCCCGGCGCCACGCCCTGCGTCGCCGGGGTGAGCTCCGTGGCGCCAGCCGCCTCGTCCTCCCCCAGCACGCGCAGCCCGGTCGTCAGGGAGGACGTGCCCAGCGTCGCAGTGAGGGTCACCGAGGCCGCCACCGCCTTCGCCTCCAGCGCCACCGTGGCGCTGGTCTGGCCGGCCGGGATCACCACCTGCCCACCCGCCGCGGTCAGCGCCGCCGCGTCGGCGGAGCTGATGGTCACGGTGACATCCACCGGGTAGGCGTTCGCGATGCTCACGGTGAGCGGCTGGGGAATGGCCTGGGTGCCGCCCACGCGCGCGAAGCCGCCGGACGTGAAGCCCGTCAGCGCCGGCAGGGGCGGCAGCGGGATGACCATGTCCGCCGCGCTCCGGGGCAGCAGCTTGTGGTCGCTGAAGGTGAACGTGAGCACGCCGCGCAGCGTGGTGTACTCCGTGCCCAGCACCTGCGCGGGGTAGTTGAAGGCCTGGTCGTCCACCATCAGGCCCGAGGACGCCGGGTTGCCGGACTTGTTCTCGTCCACGATGAACTCGCGGTTGGTGTTCTCCAGGCGGGTGTTGAAGACGTCGTGGACCTCCACCAGCGCGCCCTCCAGCGCCTTCGCCCGCGGGCCGTTGGTGCGGATGTCCTCCGTGCGCACCACCTCCGGCGCCGGCAGCGGGTTGGCCGCGCTGTTCTTCGTCACCTTCGCGTCCGTCAGCTCCAGCAGGCCGAAGTAGTCCTTCAGCGAGCCCTCCACGCGGATGTTGTCGCCCACCGCGACCGCGGACTTGGCGCTGTAGACGAAGAGGCCGGAGTTCTCCGCCCCCTTGCCCGCCGGGTAGTGCGCCACCTGCACCCAGTAGCCGTTGTCCACCTTCGCATCCAGCGCGGTCACCACCACGTCGTCCACCACCACCTTCGTGCCCACCAGCGACTGGTTGCCGGTGCGCGGCGTCGTCTTCACGTCGTAGACGGTGATGGCGCACGCGGCGCCAGCGGGGTTGGCCACCGGGCACGCGTCGCACGCGTCGCCCACGCCGTCGCCATCCGTGTCCTGCTGGTCCGGGTTGGCCACCAGCGGGCAGTTGTCGCCGGGGGCGGTGATGCCGTCGTAGTCGAAGTCGGACGGATCCGTGGCCGCGCACGCGTTCGCGTCACTCGGGCAGCCGTCGCACGCGTCGCCCTTGCCGTCGCCATCCGTGTCCTTCTGGACCGCGTTGGCCACGAAGGGGCAGTTGTCCAGCCAGGTGGGCACGCCGTCGTGGTCGTCGTCGTCGCCGCGGAAGGCCTGGCACGCGGTGGTGCCCGCCTCCAGGGGGCACGGGTCGCACGCGTCACCCACGCCGTCGCCGTCCGTGTCCAGCTGCCGCCCGTCGTCCATGGGGCGCACGGGGTTGAAGATGGCGGGGCAGTTGTCGAAGGCGTCCTCGATGCCGTCCGCGTCCGCGTCCGCCGCGCTCGCCACGCCCGTGTAGACGGTGGAGCCGTTGACGGCGGCCACCGGGAAGCTGGTGTTCACCGCGCTGCGCGAGGGATCGCAGGTGGGCTCGTTCTCCGGGGTGCCGCACGCGAACAGCGGGTAGAGGCCCCGGGTGTCCGTGGAGCCCTGGAACTCCGTCAGCGTCTTGCCGATCTCCGACTTCACGCACGCGGCCTTCTGCGTGCCGCACACGTCCAGCGCGTCGCAGGTGTCCGTGCCCTTGAGGCCGTCCACCAGCGCCTGGTCACCGTAGAGCGGCTTGCCGCCGCGCACCGTCAGCACCACGTCCGCCGGCTCCGCGGCGATGACCGCGCGGAACGGCGAGGCCGCGTTCGTGCCCACGCGGAAGATGGCCAGGTCCGCCACCTTGCCCGGGGCGATGCGGCCCACGCGCTCGTAGAAGTCCACCACGTCCGCGGCGTTGGCCGTCACCATGCGCCACAGGTCCTCGTCCGTGAAGGTCTTGGCGTAGCGCGTGGTGTTGAGGTGGTCCGCGCAGCGCAGCTCGCGCAGGATGTTCATGGAGCCGGAGCGGATCCAGTCCGTGCCCAGGGAGATGGACGCGCCCATCCGCTTGAAGGCCGTCACCATCGCCGTGTCGCCGTACAGCGAGATGTTGGAGCGCGGCGACCAGACCAGGCCCGTGCCGTGCGCCACCATCTCCGAAATCTCCCGGGCGGTGAGGCCCACGCCGTGGATGATGGCCGAGCGCGGGAACAGCACGTTCCCGGTGCCCGAGGACAGGCAGCGGAACTCGTTCTGCGCCGTGGCCGCGATGCCCTCCGCGATGTGCGGCAGGTACGCGGACGCGCGGCCCGTGATGGTCGTCGCGGACGGGAACGAGCTGTACGAGCACGAGTCCGTCAGCGTGGTGCCGCTGCTGTCCCCCAGCGGGAAGGTGTCCGAGTCCGCGTACCCCTCCGCCAGCCCCTCCTGCTGCGCGACGGTGGACACGTCCAGGTTGCGTAGGAACCCGGCCTGCCCGCCCGCGCCCGCGATGGAGGTGGTGCCCGCCATCACCTGGCGCAGCTCCGACCAGCGGATGGCGTCCGCCTTGGAGTTGGCCGGGTTGTTCAGCCGGGTGTGCTTGTTGTTGCCCGTGCGCCAGTCGTGGCGGTGCTCGTAGCGCTCCGCGCTGGTGCTGGCCACGGGCGCGCCCGGGTAGGTGATGTGGTCATGCGGGTTGATGAGGCCCGGGGAGATGACGCCCGTGGGGCACGTCACCACCGTGGCCTCCGCGGCGCCGGCCGCCTGCGAGCAGTCGCACGCGGCGCAGGTGATGACGCCCTGGGCGTCCACCAGCACCTGGCCGCCCGTCAGCGTCTCGCCGTCCTTGAGCACGATGCCGACGAAGAGCTTCCCCGCCGTGCCCGCCTTCGTCACCTCGCAGGTGGCCCCGTTCGCCAGCGGCGCGGGCGGCGTGGCCCAACACTGCGTCGTCTGGGTGGGCGTGACGGTACAGTCCGCCTCGCACCCGTCGCCGCTCACCGTGTTGCCGTCGTCGCAGGCCTCCGTGGGCGCCTTGATGCCGTCGCCACACTTCGCGCCAGGGAGCGTGCAGTTCGCCTCGCACCCGTCGCCACCGACGGTGTTGCCATCATCGCACTGCTCGGCACCTTCCTTCTTTCCGTCACCGCAGACCGCCGTGACCTCGGGTTCATCCGAACTACAGGCGCTGCCCAACAGCAGGACTGTGCCCAAAGCGGCCAGCAATAAACGGGAGCTGCGCATGAAGCCTCCTGCCCGAAGGCAGTGCTTGGAAAAGGAACAGGTGCGACGAGGAAAGCCCCCAGTGCCTCTCATGCCGCGTGAGGCAGGGGTGCAACATTTCAGCGATACCTGACCCCCGAAGTCCACTTCATGGGGTTGCAAAGGTCTACCCAGCAGCAGGAGGTGTGGTAGGAGCGCACCCAACGTGTGGGGGGGCCAGCGGATGACGCGGCCTGCCACGTTCTAGAGTGGGGGGGACATGATTACCCGGAATCCATCGAGCACCGTGTCGCGCTTCCTGGACGCGCACCTGCGGCGTGACGCGCAGGCGCGGGAGCTTTCGGTGGCGCGCTTCATGAGCATCCTGTCCGCCATCTGCGTGGTGGTGGCCGCGGCGCTGGGGCCCGCGATGGGTTGGGACCTGACGTTCGCGCTGATGGGGCTGTCCACGGTGCTGTCTGGCTATTACGGGTGCATGTGGTGGGTGCTGCGCTCCGGTGCGTTCCACCCGGCCATCCCGTGGCTGAACGTGTTCATCGAGGTGAGCATCCCGGCGGTGGTGCTCACGTTCGACCTGCGCTACCAGGGGCCGGTCTACGCGCTCACCGCGCCCACGCTGGTCATCTGGGGCACGCTGGTGACGCTGGCGGGCCTGCGCAGCAACCCGCGCCTGGGGCTGGCCGCGGGCGCGCTGGTGGCGGCGGAGTACCTGGCGCTCTACTTCGGCTTCGTGCGGCCGCTGCTGCCGGAGAAGCCGCTGGTCACCCTGGCGCCGCTGTTCATCTGCGTGCGCGCGTTCTTCTTCGTGGCCACGGGCGCGCTGACGGCGACGCTGGCGCGGCACTTCCTGGAGCGCACCCGGAGCGCGCTCGCGGCGCTGCGCGAGCAGGAGGTCATGGGCAAGTACGTGCTGCACGAGCGGCTGGGCGCGGGCGGCATGGCGGAGGTGTACCGGGCCACGTACTCGCCGGAGGGCGGCTTCGAGAAGCAGGTGGCCCTGAAGCGCATCCTGCCGTCCTACGCGGACGACGCGGCCTTCGTGACGATGTTCCGGCGCGAGGCGGAGCTGTGCTCGTCGCTCTACCACCCCAACATCGTCCAGGTGTTCGACCTGGGCCGCCACGGCGGCACCTACTTCCTGGCCATGGAGTACGTGGACGGGCTGCCCCTGAGCGCGCTGCTCCACCCGCGGAACCGCCGGCCGCTGCCCCTGGCCGCCGCGACGTTCCTGGCCGCGGAGCTGGCGTCCGCGCTGGACTACCTGCACCGGCGCACCAGCGCGGACGGCGTGCCCCTGCGGCTGGTGCACCGCGACCTGAACCCGCCCAACATCCTGGTGTCGCGCATTGGCGAGGTGAAGCTGTCGGACTTCGGCATCGCGCGCGACGCGGCCCGCGCGCACCTGACGGTGGCCGGCAGCGTGCGCGGCAAGCTGGGCTACATGGCGCCGGAGCAGGCCCTGGGCCAGGACATCGACGGGAGGGCGGACCTCTTCGCCCTGGGGCTCACGCTGCACGAGGCCCTCACCGGCCAGCGCGCGCTGAGCGGCCACTCGGAGGAGATGCTCCTGCGCGCGGCGGTGGACCAGGAGGTCGTCCCGCCCTCGCAGCTCAACCCCGCGGTGCCGCTGGCGCTGGACCTCATCGTCATGCAGCTGCTCCAGAAGGACCCGGCGAAGCGCACGCCCCACGGCGCGGCGCTGCGGCAGCAGCTCCTGGCGCTGGAGGGCCCCGCGGCCCCGTTCCCCCACGGCCAGGGGGAGCTGGGGCGGGTGGCGCGCGAGGCGAAGGCGCTGGCGGAGCAGCTGACGCAGCAGACCGTGGAGACGGCGGCCGCGGGGAAGCAGCCCCTGGCGCGCCTGGCCTGACCCGGGGGCGTGGATGCGCGGGGCGGGGGAGCGCGTTAGAACGCGGCGCGTTTCCTCCACCCGGAGCCCTCCACCTTGGACATCGCCGTCATCACCTACGCCGGACTGCCGCAGCTGTACCCGCTGGACGCGCCGCTGGTGCCCGCGCTGCGCGCGCTGGGCCTGGACGCGCAGCCGGTCATCTGGGACGACCCCGCGGTGGACTGGAGCCGCGTCCGCGCGGCGGTGGTGCGCAACGCCTGGGACAGCCACCTGCGCCGCGAGGAGTTCGTCGCGTGGGCGGACCGCGTGGGGAGCGTCACGCGGCTGTTCAACCCGGCGGACGTGCTCCGGTGGAACACGCACAAGGGCTACCTGAAGGCGCTGGAGGCGCGCGGCCTGCCGCTGACGCCCACCGTCTGGGTGCCTCCCGGCGGAACGCTGGACGTGGCGGCGACGGCGCGCGAGCGCGGCTGGGACGCGGTGGTGCTCAAGCCCGCGGTGGCCGCGGGCGGGCTCAAGGTCTTCGTCTTCCGGCGCGAGCAGTGGGACGACGCGAGCGCCCAGGTGGCCCTGCTGGCGAAGGAGGGCGACGTGATGGTGCAGCCCTACCTGCGCGCCTTCGAGACGGAGGGCGAGCGCTCCTACATCTTCTTCAACGGCGCCTTCAGCCACGCGGTGCGCCGCCCGCCCACGCTGTCCACCGCGCCCCGGGGCTTCACGGAGCCGCGCGGCTTCACGCCGGAGGACCCGGTGGAGCGCCGGGTGGCGCACGAGGTGCTGGAGGCGTCCGGGGGCGCGCGGCTGCTGTACGCGCGCGTGGACGTGGCCACGGACAACGAGGGGCGCACCCGGCTTCAGGAGGTGGAGGTGACGGAGCCGTGCCTCTTCCTGCCCATGGATCCGGGCGCGGCGGAGCGGCTGGCGGAGGCCGTCGTGGCGCGGTTGTAGCCTCGGTGGACGGCCCATTCGCCCAATCGTGGACACCTGGATGGCCGCTGGGGCGACACGGAAGCGGCGGATGGAGTTATGACTGAGGCATGCGAGCCCTGTTGCTCTCGCTGCTCATCCGGCAGCACATGGCACTCCAGGAGAAGTTCAACGCCAAGTACCCGCACGCGTGGTTGGTGTGGGAGGCGGGCGCGTGGAACGTCCCCGACGAGCAGAACGTGGCGGCCACGCGGCTGCCCATGATGGACCTGCGCGACTGCCTGCCCGCGGGCGACGCGCTGTGCTTCGAGCTGATGGGGGTGGCGGACCGGGGCCCCCTGAAGCTGGGGCGCGCGTCGCAAAACACCTTCGTGGTGAATGACGCCACGGTGTCGCGAGACCAGCTGGCGCTGCACCCCACGCCGGACGGCGGCTGGCAGGTGGAGCGGCTGGCGCAGTCCCAGCCGGTGACGGTGAACGGCGAGGCGCTGGAGGCAGAGC
>JAFADT010000593.1 GCA_023424585.1 Pseudomonadota bacterium | reverse complement strand
GCCCACGGGCGACGGCGTGGGCTTCCTCCGCCGCCGTCCGGACATCCGGGGCGCGGAGCGGCGGCTCGCGGCGGCGACGGCGCGCATCGGCGTGTCGGTGGCGGACCTGTACCCGGCCGTGAGCCTGGGCGTGTCCGCGGGCCTGACCTCGCTGACGGCGGAGGGCTTCGCGTCGGACCGGGCCCTCCGCTTCGGGCTCGGGCCGCTCATCCGCTGGACCGCGCCCAACGGTGCGCCGCAGGCGCGCATCCGGCAGGCGGAGGCGGCCACCCAGGCCGCGGCCGCGGACTTCGACCGGGTGGTGCTGGGAGCGCTGCGCGAACTGGAGACGGCGCTGACGGGCTACGCGCGCGAGCTGGAGCGCAACGCGGAGCTGGTGGTCGCCCGGGACCAGAGCGCGGAGGCGGTGCGGCTCGCGCGCCAGCTCCTGGCGGCGGGCGCCAGTGGCACACTGGACGTGCTGGACGCGGAGCGCACCCTGGCCACGGCGGACGCGGCGCTGGCCGTCTCGGATGGAGCGCTCTCCTCGCAGCAAATCGCCATCTTCCTGGCCCTGGGCGGAGGCTGGGAGACCGGCCAGGAGAGCCCCGTGGCGGCGCGGGACGCCGCACCGCCCGCGGGCCCGGCCCCGCGATAGCGCTGGCCCCCGGCGCACGCCCCTCCGGCGACCGTGGGATATCACCCGGGTATAATTGACACCCATTTATACCCGGGTAATATCTCCGCCATGCCCTCCCCTTCCGCCACCTGGACCGCCTTCGCCGGACGGCGCCTGCTTGCCTCCGGCACACCGGCCGAGGTCGTCACCGCCGCCCGGCGAGCGCTCGACGCGGGCGAGTCCGAAGCGCTGCTCTTGTTCGACGACGCCACGGGCCGGACGGTGGACTTCCACCTGCGCGGCACGCTGGAGGAGGTGCTCGCCCGCCTCCAGCCGGCGCCGGACCCGGCGGCCGGGTCCTCCGAGCCCCGAGGCCCCGGCCGCCCGAAGCTGGGCGTCGTGGCCCGCGAGGTGACGCTGCTCCCCCGCCACTGGGAGTGGCTGGCCGAGCAGCCCGGCGGCGCCTCCGTGGCCCTGCGCAAGCTGGTGGAGGCCGCTCGCGCCAGCAGCGGAGACGCCGACCGCGTCCGCCGCGCCCAGGCCGCCGCGGCCCGCTTCATGACCACCCTGGCCGGCAACGCGCCGGGCTACGAGGAGGCCGCCCGCGCGCTCTACGCGGGCGACCGAGCGCGCTTCAACAGGTGGACCCGGGGCTGGCCGGACGACATCCGCGACTGCGCCCGCCGGCTCGCGGCCCCCGCCTTCTCCAAGGAGACGCCATGAACCACCAGTGGGTGCTGAAGTCGCGTCCCCACGACGCGGTCTCCGACGCCTGCTTCGAGTGGCGACAGGCGCCGGTGCCGACCCCAGGCCCCGGCGAAGCGCTCGTGCGCGTCGTCTGGCTCGCCATCGAGCCCACCCAGCGCACCTGGCTCAACCCCAGCGCGACCTACATCCAGCCCGTCGCGCTCGGCGAGGTCATGCGGGGCGCAGGCGTCGGACAGGTCATCGCGTCGCGCTCCGAGCGGCTCGCCGTGGGCGACTGGGTGACGGGCATGACGGGCTGGCAGGAATACGCGCTGGCGGGTGACGCGGGCCTCTTCGGCTTCAACAAGGTGCCGGACGGCATCGAGCCCAGGGCCATGCTGAACCTCTACGGCGCCAGCGGGCTGACCGCGTGGATTGGCATGACGGACGTGGCCCGCGCCGCCCCTGGTGAGACCGTCCTCGTCTCCGGCGCGGCGGGCAGCGTGGGCTCCATCGCCGGGCAGGTCGCGCGGCTCCGGGGCTGCCGCGTCATCGGCATCGCGGGCGGCCCGCGCAAGGCCGACTGGGTGACCCGCGTCGCCCGGTTCGACGCCTGCATCGACTACAAGTCCGAGGACCTCCGAGCGCGACTCCAGGCCCTGGCGCCCCAGGGCGTGGACGTCTTCTTCGACAACGTAGGCGGCCCCGCGCTGGAGGCGGCGCTGGAGCACCTGGCGGTGCGCGCCCGCGTGGTGCTCTGCGGCGCCGTCTCCTCCGGCTACAAGGACCGTGACTACGGCGCCACGCCGCGCAACTACATGCAGCTGGCCTTCAAGCGGGCGCGCATGGAGGGCTTCATCTTCCTGGACCACGTCGCGCGCTTCCCCGACGCCTTCCGCGAGCTGTCCACCTGGGCCGCACGGGGAGACCTCCTCCAGGCGGAGACCCTCGCGGAGGGGCTGGAGCAGGCGCCGTCCGCCCTGCGCGGGCTCTTCGAGGGCCAGAACCTGGGCAAGCAGCTGGTCCGCGTCGCCGCCCCTGGCTGAGCGTCCTCCGCCGCGTCAAGCCGCCGCGGCCACGTCCTCGGCGACCGGGCCCTCCACTTCGTCCAGCCCGTCGCGGCGCCGGTCGAGCCGCGCCTGGATTTCCTTGAGGAGCTGCACACAGAGGAGCGCCACGGCCACGGCGCAGACCGAGGACAGCAGCCCCACCACCGTGCTCACCGTGTCGTCGAGCGGTGCCGCCTCGCGGGCCAGCAGCTTCGCCTCCACCCGGTCCAGGATCCGCGCCACGATGCTCGCCGCCCACCACCACTGGAGCGGGAGCGAGGCGACGAAGTGGGCGCCGCCCACCCGCTCCGCGATGTCCCGCATCACGTGGTAGGGCTTCACCAGGTTGAGGAGGGGGATGATCCACATCCAGACCGCCCGGGCGGGGCTCATCCCGATGTCCGCCCCCTGGGCCTTGAGCTGCCGGACCACGCGGTGGACCCACATCAGGAAGCAGACCTGCGCGGCGATGATGACCAGGCCGCCCAGGATGAGGCTGTAGCCCTCGAGCTGGGACCGGAGCTCCGCGTCCTTCAGCGCGGGGGACAGCAGCAGGTTGAAGAGCAGGCCCACCACGGACATGACGACGGAGGCGTATTGCAGCACCGTGGCCCGGCGCGCCCGCGCACGCGAGTCCGGCACCTCCAGGGCGGAGAGCCGCGTACACTCGCGGCACCGGCCTCCGTCTCGCTCGCACGACGAACAGGCATATCTCCCACACCGCGCGCAGGTGCGAACCGCCACCCGTTCGGGATGCTGTGGACACATGGGCTGTGACGCGGCGTCCCCCTCGACTGCATTGAGCATGAAAGGAATTAGGGCCGGTCTTCAATCCTTCGTCAATCCCACATGGGCAAGGCTGGCGCCCAGCCGCCGGAGCCCCTCTGGAATGCGCGCGGCCGGGATGCCGCCATACCCCAGCACCAGCCCCGGGCGGGCGCGCGGCCCCGCGAAGTAGCGAGACAGGGTGATGAGCCCGACCCCCAGCGCCCGCGCCCGAGCCACCGCCTCCCGCTCCAGCGTCAGGCCGCCCCGCGGGAACGTCGCGCTCAGGTGCAGGCCCGCCACGGAGGGCACCGCCTGGAGCCAGTCACCGCCATGGCGCGCCAGCCCTTCCGCCACGCGCTCATGCCGCGCCGCGTACTCCCGCCGCATCTTGCGGATGTGCCTCGCGAGCAACCCGCTGTCGATGAAGCGCGCCAGCGCGGCCTGCTCCGGCACGGGGCTGTGCCAGTCCATCACGCGCCGGGCCCACCGCAGCTCCCGCTGGAGCGACAGCGGCGCGACGAGGAATCCCAGACGCAGCATGGGGACCATCACCTTCGAGAACGACCCCACGTAGAGCACCCGCCCGGAGCGGTCCATCCCATGCAACGTCTCCAGGGGCCGGCCGCCGAAGCGGAACTCACTGTCATAGTCGTCTTCAATCACCACCGCGTCCCGGCGCTTCGCCCACTCCAGCAACGCCATCCGCCGCGCGGGAGACATGGGCATGCCCAGCGGGAACTGGTGTGACGGCGTGACATAGACGAGCCGCGCCGCGTCCGGCAGCGCCGCCACGTCCAGCCCCTCCGCGTCCACGGGCACGGGCGCGACGCGCGCCCCCAGCGACTGGAACACCTGCCGCGCGGGCGGATAGCCCGGCTCCTCCACGGCGACGCAGTCCCCCGGCTCGATGAGCACCCGGCCCACGAGGTCCAGCGCCTGCTGCGCGCCATTGGTGATGAGCACGTCGTCCGCCTCCGCGCGCACGCCCCGCGCGACGCCCACGTGCCGGGCCACCGCCTCCCGCAGGCCCCGGTGCCCGGCCGAGTCCACGTAGCCCCCGGACACCGCGGCGGCCCGCAGCTGGCGCGCCACCAGCCGGCGCCAGGACTCGAAGGGGAAGCCCGAGACGTCCGGACTGCCCACGCCAAAGTCATACGCGGCGGGGGCGAGCGG
>JAFADT010000567.1 GCA_023424585.1 Pseudomonadota bacterium | reverse complement strand
GCGGCGCCTCCAGCAGCGCGAGGCACCTCTCCAGGTGCGCGCGGAACAGGGGCGAGGCCTCCGAGAGCTCGCGCCCCATGGCGACCCGCTGCGCTCCCTGCCCGGAGAACACGAACGCCACGCGGGGCCCGCGCTTGTCGGTCTTCACCGATGCCACCGGCTTGCGCAGCTGGCGCACCAGGTCCGCCGCGTCCTTCACCACCAGGGCGTGGCGGTACTCGAACCGCCTGCGGCCCACGGCGTGCGTGAACGCCAGGTCCGCCAGCATCCGCGCGTCCATTCCGTCCGTCACATGTCCGTCGAGCTGCCGCGCCGCCGCCTCCAGCGCCTCCGGTGAGCGCGCGGACAGCACGATGAGCTGGTGGGAACGCGTGGTGGATCCGCTCTGCCGCATGGGAGCTTCCTCGAGGATGGCGTGGGCATTGGTGCCACCAATGCCGAAGGAGCTGACCGCGGCGAAGCGAGGCGTCTCGCTCCGCGGCCACGGCCGCAAGGTGGTGTTGACGAAGAACGGGCCCGCGTCGAAGTCGATCTGCGGGTTGGGCTGCTCGAAGTGGAGACTGGGCGGAATCTCCCCGTGGTGCAGCGCGAGCGCGGCCTTCATCAGGCCCGCCAGCCCCGCGGCCGTGTCCAGGTGGCCCACGTTGGTCTTCAGCGACGCCAGCGCGATGCGGCCCCTGTGCTCTGGCCCCAGGCCATACGCGCGAGTCAGCGCCGCCACCTCGATCGGGTCGCCCAGGGGCGTCGCGGTGCCATGGGCCTCCACGTAGCCCACGGCCTCCGGTGCCACGCCCGCGTTGGCCAGGGCCTGCGCCACCACCGCGGCCTGCCCCTGAACGCTGGGCGCGGTGAAGCCGGACTTGTGCCAGCCGTCGTTGTTCAGCGCCGAGCCCCGGATGACCGCGTAGATGGAGTCCCCATCCCGGAGCGCGTCCTCCAGGCGCTTGAGCACCACCGCGCCCACGCCGTTGCCCGCGAGCGTGCCCTGGGCCTTCGCGTCGAACGCGCGGCAGTGGCCGTCCGGAGAGAAGATGAGCCCCTCCTGCGCCACGTAGCCCGTGCGCTGCGGCACCGCCAGCCGCGTGGCCCCCGCGAGCGCCACGTCCGACTGGCCCGTGCGCAGGCTCTGACAGGCCATGTGCACGGCGACGAGGCCCGTGGAGCACGCGGTGTAGACCAGCGTGCTCTCGCCCGTGAGCCCGAGCTTGAACGACGTCTTCGTCGCCAGGCTCTCGTGCGTGGCGGTGCCGTGCAGCTCCATGAAGGACGCCGCGTCCAGCGGCATCGCCTGACGCACGGCCTCCGCGTACCCGGAGCCCGTGGCGCCCGCGTACAGCGAGATGGCCCCCGGGAACCGCTCCGGGTCCACGCCCGCGTCCTCCAGCGCTGCCCACGCCGTCTGGAGGAACAGCCGCTGCTGCGGATCCGTGAACTGCGCCTCGCGCAGCGACATGTCGAAGAAGGCGTGGTCGAACCGGTCCACGCCGTCGATGACGCCCCCCGCTGGAACGAACGCCGGGTGCTGCCACAGCTCCAGCCCCTCCGGCAGGCCGGGCAGGTGCTCCAGCTCCTCCTGTGAGAAGCGCGTGAGGGACTCCACGCCCTCGCGCAGGTTGCGCCAGAACTCCGCCACCGTCATCGCGCCGGGGAAGCGGCCCGCCATGCCGATGATGGCGATGCCGCCGGACGCGCCGGCCCTCGGCGCCTCGCGCGGACGGTGCCCCGGAGCCACGGCCGGGGGTGGGCGGCTGCCCGGGCCCTGGGACTCATGCTCCAATCGCTGGACGAGCCCTTCGAGCGTGGGGTGCTCGAACAGCCACACGACGGGCACCTCGCGCTGAAGCTCCTCCCGCAGGCGCGTGGCCAGCCGCACCACGGTCAGCGACGTGGCGCCCAGGTCCTCGAAGAGGTGATCCCTCGCGCCCACGCGGTCCGCGCCCAGCTCGCGCGCGAAGACGTGCGCCAGCCGCTGCTCCAGGGGGTGCGTAGGCTCCACGAAGCGGACCTGACGCCCGGTGGAGGCGGCGTCCGGGGCGGGAAGGGCCTTGCGGTCCACCTTGCCGCTGGGGTTGAGGGGCAGGGTGTCCAGCGACACGAACACCGACGGCACCATGAACTCCGGCAGCCGCTGCCGCAGCGCCGCGCGCAGCGCCGGGCCCTCCAGCGCGTGTCCCGGGCGGGGCATCGCGTAGGCGACGAGCCGCTTGTCCCCGGGCACGTCCTCGCGCACCACCACCGCGGCATCCTGCACGGCGGGCAGGTCGCGCAGGGCGGCCTCCACCTCCGCCAGCTCGACGCGGAAGCCGCGCACCTTCACCTGCGTGTCCTGGCGGCCTAGGAACTCCAGCGTGCCATCCGGTCGCCAGCGGGCCATGTCGCCCGTGCGGTACAGGCGGGCCCCCGGCGTCGCGCCCAGCGCGTCCGGCACGAAGCGCTCCGCCGTGAGGTCCGGCCTCGACACGTAGCCCCGGCCCACGCCGTCGCCGCCGAGGAACAGCTCGCCCGGCACGCCCACCGGCACCGGGTGCATCCGCGCGTCCAGCACGTACACGGACGTGTTGGCGATGGGCGCGCCGATGGACACCGACGCGCCCACCTGCTCCGGCCGCTCCACCGTGAAGGTGGTGGCGACCACGGAGCACTCGCTGGGGCCGTAGCCGTTGGTGAACGGGATGCCCAGCGACTCCGCCGCCCGGCGCACGTGCGGCGCGGAGACGATGTCGCCGCCCGTGTGCAGCCCATGCAGCCCGCCGAGGATGTCCGGCCGGTGCTCCATCAACTGCGAGAAGAGGCCGGAGGACATGTGGCCGAACGTGACGCCGTGGTGCTCCACCACGTGGGCCAGCGTGTCCAGGTCCGTCGCGGGCACGTGGCTCGGGAAGACGACGAGCCGGCCGCCATGCACCAGCGGAAGCCACAGCTCCAGCACGGAGGCGTCGAAGGACACGGGCGCGAAGAGCAGCACCGCGTCGTGCATGCCGTAGTCCATGTACGGCGCCGAGTGCAGCGTGCGCAGCAGGCCGCGATGCTCGATGCCCACGCCCTTGGGCCGTCCACTGCTGCCGGAGGTGAAGATGACGTAGGCCAGGTCGCGCGGCCCCGCGCCGGTCTCCGGCGCGGTGACGGGCTGGTCGTCGAGCACCAGCGCATCCACGAAGATGCAGGGCAGGGCGGCGTCGGGCACCTGCAACCGGTCACGCAGCACGCGCGTGGTGAGCAGCATCCGGGGCCGGGCGTCCTCCAGCATGAGCGCCAGCCGCTGCGCGGGGTATGCCGCGTCCATCGGGACATAGGCGCCGCCCGCCTTGACGATGGCGAGCACCGTGACGACGAAGTCCACGGAGCGCTCCATGCACAGCGCCACGGGCACGTCCGGGCCCACGCCCCGGGCCCGCAGGAAGTGCGCGAGCTGGTTCGCCCAGACGTCGAGCTGCGAGTACGTCAGCCGCTCCTCCCCGCCCTCCACCGCGATGGCATCAGGCCGCCGCGCGACCTGGAGCGCGAAGCGCTCCGCGAGGGTGCTGTCGGAGGGGTAGGGACGGGCGGTGTCATTCCAGGCGACGAGCACCTCCTGGCGCTCCTCCGGCGTGAGCCACGGCAGCCGGGAGACCGGCTCGTCCGGGCTGGTGACCGCGGCCTCGAGCAATACGCGCAGGTGGCCGGCGAGCCGGGCCACGGTGTCGCGCTCGAACAGGTCGGTGCTGTACTCGATGGAGCCGCGCAGCCCGTCCGGCGTCTCCGTGAGCACCAGGCTCAGGTCGAAGTGCGCCGTGCCCGCATCCACCTCCAGCAGCTCCATCCCCAGCGCCGGCGCCTCGAACCTCCCGGCCGGAGCGTTCTGGAGCGCGAAGACGGCCTGCACCAGCGGCGTGCGGCCCAGGTCGCGCGGCACCTGGAGCTCCTCCACCAGCTTCTCGAAGGGCAGGTCCTGGTGCTCATAGGCCGCGAGCGTCGTGTCCCGCACCTGTCCCAGCAGCGCGCGGAAGGACGCCTCCGGGTGGACGCGCGCACGCAGCACCAGCGTGTTCACGAAGAAGCCGACCAGGCCCTCCACGTCGCCATGGGTGCGGCCCGCGATGGGCGCGCCGACCAGCAGGTCCTCCTGCCGGCTGTAGCGCGACAGCAGCAAGTGCCACACGGCGAGCAGCGCCATGAACGGCGTCGCGCCCTCCCGCCGCGCGAGCGCCTCCAGGCGATCGGCCAGCTCCCGAGGCAGGTGCACGGGGAGCAGCGCGCCGCGAGGCGAACGCACCACCGGGCGGGGATGGTCCGTCGGCAGGTCCAGGATCCGCGGCGCGTCCGCGAGCCGCTGTCTCCACCACGCCACCTCCGCCGAGAGCACGTCTCCCTGGAGCCTGCCGCGCTGCCACGCGGCGAAGTCGGCGTACTGGAGCGGGAGCGGCGGAAGGACGGGCGCCGTGCCGGAGGCGAAGGCCGCGTAGGCCGCCGCCACCTCGCGCACCATCACGCCCACGGACCAGCCGTCGGACACGATGTGGTGCATGGCCAGCAGCAGCACGTGGTGCGTGGGCTCGAACCGCAGCAGCCGCGAGCGCAGCAGCGGACCCGCGCCCAGGTCGAACGGCTGGCCCGCTTCCTCCAGGGCCAGCCGCTGCACGGCCTCGTCGCGGGCGGCGGAGGACCGCGCCTCCAGCTCCGTCACCGGCAGCGCCCACTCAAGGGCGGGGCGGATGACCTGGACGGGCTCGTCGTGCTTCAGCGCGAAGGTGGTGCGCAGGGCCTCGTGGCGCTCCACCAGCAGCGCCAGCGCCCGGCGCAGCGCCTCCGCGTCCAGCGCGCCCTCCAACCGGACGGCCCCGATCAGCACGTAGGGCGTCGCGCCGGGCTGGAGCTGCTCCAGGACCCACAGCCGCTGCTGCGAGAAGGACAAGGGCAGGGCGCCCTCGCGCGGCACGGGGCGCGGGCCGGACGCGCGTGGCGCCTCGGCACGGAGCAGGAGCTGCTCCTCCACCAGTTCGGTGACGCGGGCCACGGTGGACGCGGTGAAGAGGCCCCGCAGGGGCACCTCCACCTGGAACGTGGCGCGCAGGCGGGAGAGCAGCTGCGTCGCCAGCAGCGAGTGCCCGCCCAGGGCGAAGAAGTCGTCGTGCAGCCCCATGCGCTCCACGCGCAGCACGTCGCGGAACAGGCCGGCGACGCGACGCTGGAAGGGGGTCAGGTGTTCCGGGACGGTGGGGCCCGGAGCCGGCGCGGCCTGCTCCGGCGCGGGCAGGGCCCCGCGGTCCAGCTTGCCTCCGGGCGTCAGCGGCAGCGCGCCCAGGGGCACGAAGGCGAAGGGGACCAGGTGCGCGGGCAGCCGTTCGGAGAGGAAGGCGCGCAGCACGGCCGGCTCGGCCACGGGCGAGCCCACGACGTAGGCGACGAGCCGCTCGTCGCGCACCACGACCAGCGCCGCGCGCACGGACGGATGCGCGTGCAGCACGGCTTCAATCTCTCCGGGCTCGATGCGGAAGCCCCGCAGCTTCACCTGCGTGTCCACGCGGCCGAGGAAGTCGAGCGTCCCGTCCGCCCGCCACCGGGCCCGGTCTCCCGTGCGGTACAGCCGCGCGCCCGGAGCGCCGCTGAAGGCGTCCGGCACGAAGCGCTCGGCGGTGGCGGCGGGGAGGCTGGGATAGCCGCGGCCCACACCCTCGCCGCCGATGAAGAGCTCCCCCGGAACGCCCGGCGCCACGGGCTCGCCGGCCGCATCCAGCACGTACAGCCGCGCGCGGGCCACGGGCCGGCCGATGGGGAGCACGGTGGCGTCCACCGGCAGCGCGTCCACGGCGTGGAAGGTCGCGCAGACGGTGGCCTCGGTGG
>JAFADT010000462.1 GCA_023424585.1 Pseudomonadota bacterium | reverse complement strand
CGCTCCAACGGTCGCGGTGAAGCCTCGGTGAGCGAAGGGCGCTCCGGTCGTGGCGGTGAGGCCTCCGACAGCCGCCCCAGCCATCGCAACGCGGAGGCCGCCAGCCGGGGCTCCGACGACGACGAGTCTTCGGCGTCTCGTTCCACCAGCCGCGGTGGCCGCGGCTCGCGGGCCTCGGGCGCGGCGCCGTCCGGGGGCTCTCGCGGGGCGGAGCCGTCCGGTCCTCGGGCCTCACGGGCCTCGGCGGCTCAGGGCGCGGGCCGCGCCTCCAGCGCTCACGGTGAGGGCTCCACGTCCACGGGCGGACGCTCCCGCAAGGGCGAGCCCCCTCCCGACGTGTCGGGGGTCCGCTCCGGAGTGCGCCGTCTGCCGCCCGAGACCTCCGGCCTGCACACGCTCCCCACGACTCGCGCCACGCAGGCGAAGCCGGCCCGCTCCGGCCCCAGCTCGATGGTGTGGATGGTCATCCTCGCGGTGGCCGGCGTCGTGCTGGGCGCGGGGGGGGGCTACCTCTACCTGCGCCTGCGCCAGGCCCAGGCCGCGAAGAACGGCCCCGCCCCCGTGACGCCCGCGCCGTCCGCCGCGACGGGCGGGCTCCTCGACACGATCCGCTGTCCGGACGGCATGCGGCCGGTGAGCGGCGGCAGCTTCAAGAAGGGCACGTCCCCGGAGGAGCTGGAGGGGGCCGGCGCCGCCGATGAGGTGCCCATGGACAGCGTCATGGTGGACTCGTTCTGCATCGACGAGTTCGAGTTCCCCAACCAGGCTGGCAAGAAGCCTCGCGTCAACGTGACGTGGCTCGCGGCGAAGACCGCCTGCGACGACCTCGGCAAGCGGCTGTGCTCGGAGGAGGAGTGGGAGAAGGCCTGCAAGGGCCCCGGCAACGCGCGCTTCTCCTCCGGTGAAGAGCAGGCCCAGGCGGCCTGCAACACCGGCGCGACGGGCGCGGCCGCCGCGCCCACCCTGGCGCCCGCCGGGGCCTTCCCGTCCTGCCGCTCCGCCTACGGCGTGGCGGACCTGTCCGGCAACGCCGCCGAGTGGACCGCCTCCAACTTCTCCAATACCGACGAGCGGCTCATCAAGGGCGGCGCCTTCGACACCCCCGGCGACACCGGCCGGTGCTCCGCGCGCCGCCGGAGCGGCCCCACGTCGAAGTTCGCGAACGTGGGCTTCCGCTGCTGCCAGAACGTGCCGCAATGACGACCCTCCGGAGGCTCGCGCTCCTCACGCTCCTCCTGCCCGCTGTCGCCCTCGCGCAGGCCTCGCAGCGCAGTCCTGCCCGGCCGCGCGTCGTGGCCGTGAAGTCCTCGAGCCTGGCGCCGTACGCCTCCTTCCTCGCCGGCTTCATGTCCGAGGTCCGCGCGGACGTCACCGAGCTGACCCTGGAGGAGAGCCCCACGGAGGCCGCGCGCGTCTTCAAGTCGCTGGCGGCGCAGAAGCCCGCGCTGGTGCTCGCGCTGGGCCCGCTGGCGGCCAACGCCGCGCGCCGCTCGCTGGGCGAGGGCATTCCCGTGCTCTTCGCCATGGTGCCGTACCACGAGAAGTACGGCCTGGAGGCGTCCAACGTCACCGGCATCGCGCTCACCAGCGACTTCGGGCCGGAGCTGGCCGCGCTCAAGGCCGTGGCTCCGGGCGCGAAGCGGGTGGGCATCCTGCACGACCCGCGCTCCTCGGCGGGCGCGGTGGCGCAGGCCCGCTCCGCTGGCTCGGCCCTGGGGCTCACCATCGTCCCGCTGGCCGTGGAGGCGCAGGAGCGGGTGGGCGAGGTGCTGGAGGGCGCGGCGGGGAAGGTCGACGGCCTCTTGATGGTTGCGGACAAGACCGTGGGCAACGCCTCCGTCGTCCAGGCGCTCATCGCCTTCAGCACCTCCCGCAAGGTGCCGCTGGTGGCGCTCACGGCCAGCCAGGTGAAGGAGGGGGCGACGCTGGCCCTCACGCCGGCCCCGGTGGCGCTCGGTCAGCAGGCAGGGCGGCTGGCGAACAGGATCCTCCTCGAGAAGGTCGACCCCGGCGCGCTGGCGGTGGCGCGGCCCGAAGGCCTGGACCTCTCGTTCAACCTCACCGCCGCGAAGAAGTCAGGTCCGTCCTGTGACGTCGCGCTGGAAGTGCTCCGGTTCGCGGCGCGCCGGGACTTTGCCGTGAAGGTCTACGAGTGATTCCACGCTACAGCCGTCCCGAAATGGCCGCCCTCTGGTCCGACGTCGCCCGCTACCGCCGCTGGCGCGACGTGGAGCTCGCCGCGCTGGAGGGCATGGTCGCGCAAGGCCTCGCCCCCAAGGACGCGCTGGAGGACTGCCTCGCCCGCGCCGGTGACTTCACCGAGGCGGACGCCGCGCGCATCGAGGAGATCGAACGCACCACCAAGCACGACGTCATCGCCTTCCTCACCTTCGTGGAGGAGCGCGTGGGGCCCAGCGCCCGCTGGCTGCACCTGGGCATGACGTCGTCGGACGTGCTGGACACGTCGCTGGGGCTCACCCTGCGCGACGCCCTGGACCTGCTGCTCAAGGGCCTGGACCGCGTGATGGCCGCGGTGGAGAAGCGCGCCTTCGAGCACAAGCACACGCTGCAGATGGGCCGCAGCCACGGCATCCACGCGGAGCCCATCACCTTCGGGCACAAGCTGGCCATCTGGTACGACGAGCTGCGCCGGGGCCGCGCGCGCCTGCTGCACGCGCGCGACACCATCGCCGTGGGCAAGATCTCCGGCGCGGTGGGCACGTTCGCGCACCTGCCGCCGTCGGTGGAGGAGCACGTCTGCCAGAAGCTGGGCCTCCAGCCCGCGCCCGCCTCCAGCCAGGTGGTGCAGCGCGACCGGCACGCGGAGTTCTTCACCGCCATCGCCCTGGTGGGCGCGAGCCTGGAGAAGTTCGCCGTGGAGATCCGCCACCTCCAGCGCACGGAGGTGCGTGAGGCGGAGGAGCCCTTCACGCCGGGACAGAAGGGCAGCAGCGCCATGCCGCACAAGCGCAACCCCATCCTGTCGGAGAACCTCACGGGCCTCGCGCGCCTGCTTCGCGGCTACGCGGTGAGCGCCATGGAGGACGTGGCGCTGTGGCACGAGCGGGACATCTCGCACTCGTCCGTGGAGCGCGTGATCGGGCCGGACGCCACCATCCTGCTGGACTTCATGCTCCACCGCTTCGCGGGCCTGGTGGAGAACATGCGCGTCTACCCGGAGCAGATGCGGAAGAACCTGGACCTGCTGGGCGGCGTGGTGAACTCGCAGCGCCTGCTCCTGGAGCTCGCGCGCAAGGGCATGGACCGGCAGGCCGCGTACGTCGTCGTCCAGCGCAACGCGATGAAGATGTTCGAGGAGGGCGTGGACTTCCGGCAGGCCCTGCTCAACGACGCGGACCTGCTCAAGATGATGACGCCCGAGGAGGTCTCCGACTGCTTCTCTCCGGGCTACCACACGCGCCAGATGGACGCGGTGTTCCAGCGCGTCTTCGGCCGCGCCAGCTAGCGCGGCCCCAGGGGCGAGGGGGCTAGAGGTAGCCCTTCGCCCGCAGGTGCCCCTCGATGCGGGAGTGCACGTCCCCGGGCGTCAGCGCGAGGGACGTGCCGGTGATGCGCTCGTAGGCGGCCACGTACTTGGTGGCCAGGTCCACGCGCACGTCGTCCGGGATGGCGGGCACCGCGCCGTGGCCGGAGAAGTTCCGCTCGCGGATGAGCCACTGGCGGATGTTCTCCTTGTCCAACATCTTCTGGTCCTCGCCCTTGGCGAAGCGTGACGCGTACTCGTCCGCCACCCAGTAGCGGCTGGAGTCCGGGGTGTGCATCTCGTCGATGACGTAGAGCTCGTCGCCGACCTTCCCGAACTCGTACTTCGTATCCACCAGGATGAGGCCGCGCGTGCGCGCCCACTTCTGGCCCTCGAGGAACAGGCCCCGGGCGGCCTCCGTGATGCGGGCCCAGTCGCGCGGCGTGGCCAGCCCTCGCGACAGGAGCTCCGCCTCGGAGATGGGCTCGTCGTGCTGGCCATACTCGGCCTTGGTGGACGGCGTGAGGATGGGGGTCTCGAACGCGCTGTCCTTGCGCAGCCCTTCGGCGAAGGGGACGCCGTAGGCGGTGTGCGTGCCCTTCTCGTAGTCGCGCCACAGGCTGCCCGTGAGGTAGCCGCGCACCACCACCTCCACGGAGAAGGGCTGGCAGGCGCGGGCCACGGTGACGTTCGGGTCCGGCACGTCCAGCACGTGGTTGGGGACGATGTGCTTCGTGCGGTCGAACCAGAAGGCCGCCAGGCGGTTCAGCACCTCGCCCTTGAAGGGGATGGTGGTGAGCACGTGGTCGAACGCGGAGAGGCGGTCGCTCGTCACCAGGATGAGCGTGTCGCCCTTGCGGTACGTGTCGCGAACCTTGCCCTTGTAGGGCGTGCCGAGCGACGGCAGGTCCGTCTGACGCAGGGTGTGGGTGAGTTGCGCGTGGAGGGCGGAGGTGTTCACGTCGGAGGCGCCTCGCGGCCCCGGCCACTGACCGCCGGAAGGCGGCGGGAGCGGGGCCAGCTCATGAGGCGCGCGACTCTACTGGAGGCCCGCCGCCATGGAAGCAGGACCGTAGGCCGTGGCCAGATAGAGGAACGCCGGGTTGATCCGCAGGATCCCGTCCACGTAGGCGACCGCGTACGGCGCGCCCGCGGCCCGGTCCACCCGCACCGCGCCCTCCGGCTGGATGTCCCACAGCGCCAGCAGCGTGCGCGCCACCAGCTCCGCGGCCTCGCGCTCCGACAGGCCCTGCAGGCTCTCCCGCCGGTCCTCCGGCCAACGGTCGCCCGTCCGCGCGTCGAAGACGAACTGCAGGCCGCTGCCCGCGTCCGGCGGCTGGAGCAGGTCCGCGCGCGCGTCGAAGCCCGGCGCCGCGACGAACTCGTTGCCCTGGATGATGGGGAAGAGCGCCACGCCCTGCGCGGACTGGCCGGCCTGTAGCTCCGACTGGCGCGCGATGTCCCGGAAGAGCTCCAGGCGGACGGACGGGGCCTCGAACTCCACCACCTCCGGCGTGCTGCTGAGCGCCTGCCGCGCCGTGAGCGAGGAGCGCACGGGCGCACCCGTGCCGTCACACGCGGTGGTGAGCAGTGACAGCGACAGGAGCAGGCCAGGGACCCAGCGACGCATCGGCGGGAATATACCGATCACGCGGACGCACCACCAGCTAAACTCGGGTGCATGCGTCCAGGTGCGGAGCTGACCGTCGTCCTTCATCAGACCCGTTCACCCGACAACCTGGGGGCTGTCTGCCGGGTCATGGCGAACTTCGGTTTTGAACGTCTCGTCCTCTCGGAGCCGGTGGTCCAGGACTTCAGCGCCGCGCAGAAGATGGCCGTGAAGGGGGGCCACATCCTCGCCGGCATGCGCGTCGCGCCGGACCTCCAGGCGGCCCTGGAGGACTGTGTGTATGTCGTGGGCACCACGTCGCGCACCCAGGTGGAGAAGCGCACGCCGCTGACGCCGGAGGACGCGGCGCGCCGGCTGGCGGAGGAGAGCACGCGGGGGCGGGTGGCGCTCTTGTTCGGTGGAGAGCAGCGCGGGCTGTCCGACGAGGACCTCACCCACTGCCAGGACCTGCTCGTCATCCCCACGTCGGAGGTGCAGCCGTCCATGAACCTGGCGCAGTCCTCCGCGGTGCTCCTGTACCTCTGCCACCGGCAGGGGCTGACGTCCGGGCCCGCGACGCCGCCGGAAGAGGAGGCCGGCGCGCGGCTGGGGACGCTCAACGCGCTGAGCGGGCGCATGCGCGCGGCGATGCTGGCGGCGGACTTCCTCAACCCGCAGGCGCCGGAGCACGTGCTGCATGAGCTGGAGCGGACGTTGATGCGCGCGCGGCTGACCCAGCGCGAGGCGGAGCTGTGGCTCAACGCCTTCAAGCACCTGGGCCGCGCGGTGGCGCCGGGGACCTCCCGCGGGTGAGGCGGAGGGCCGGCGCCACGCGAACAGCCGGGGCGACCTAGGCCGCCGCTTCCTTCTTGTAGGTCTCGGCGTAGTGCTTCTCGCACAGGCCGGCCTTGGGGCCGACCTTGGCGCGGCACTCCGGCTTGGAGCACACGCGGTAGCGCGAGTGGGGCAGCTCGCCCTGGCGCCACTTCTTGAAGTGGAAGAAGCAGTAGCTCTTGGCGCGGTAGGGGCGCTTGCAGCCCTCCACCGTGCACGCCTTCTTACCGCCGCCCTTGGCGGTGCGCGGCCAATGGGTGAGCTTCGTCGTCTGGGTGGCCTCGGCCATGGTACGGACTCTCCTGCGAAACGATGCTTGAAGACCCGCGGCGCCACCTGGGGGTGGATCCGCCACGATGTGAAGGCGCACGGTGTATCGCCGGGTTTCGCGGAACGCAAGGAGGCTGGAGGCCCGCCAGGGCCCTGGAGGCTCCGTCCGTCAGGGGGCGGCCAGGCCGTCCTCCCGCTCCCGGGGCCCGCCCGCGCGGCCGGGC
>JAFADT010000307.1 GCA_023424585.1 Pseudomonadota bacterium | reverse complement strand
CCCCCGCCCCCATCGCCGCCGCCCGCCGCGCCGCCCCCGGCGGACCCGGAGTCCGAGGCCCGTCGCGCCGAGCGCCAGGCCCGCCTCGCGCGCCACCCGTACATGGCGCGCAGCCACAAGCTCACGGAGCTCATCGCCCGGGGCAAGGCGGCCACCGCGCGCGGGGACTTCGAGCGGGCCTACCAGGACTTCAACCACGTGCTGGGCCTGGACCCGAAGAACCGCGAGGTCACCCAGCTGCTGATGGAGGCGCGCCGCAAGCACGACCTGTCGCGCGCGCAGGCGGAGGTGGAGCGGGGCCAGGAACTGGAGATGAGCGGGGACTTCGCCGGGGCGCAGGCGGCCTACAAGCTGGCCGTGTCGCTCAACCCGGACAACCCGGAGGCGGCCTACCAGGCGGCGCGCGTGGGACGGGAGCTGACGCAGGACGCGCAGGAGGTGCTGAAGCTCGCGCAGCGCGCGGTGGAGCTGAAGCCGGGGCGGGCGGACTACCAGCTGCTGCTGGCCCAGGTGCTCCTGGTGGCGGGGCAGAAGAAGCAGGCCAAGCACCACTTCGAGGAGGTCGCGCGCCTGGATCCGGACAACTCGGACGCTCGCGCCGCCCTCAAGAAGCTTCGCTGGACGTTCACGTGATGAGGTGCACGCGTCCCCATGCCTGCTGAGTCCGAACCGCTGATTGGCATCGACCTGGGGACGACGAACAGCCTCGTCGCCACGGTGCAGGACGGTCAGCCCCTCATCATCAAGAACCGCACCGGCCAGCCCCTCACCCCGTCCGTGGTGGCGGTGTCGAAGAACGGCAAGCGGCTGGTGGGCGGCATCGCCAAGCGACAGGCCATCACCAACCCGCAGGACACGGTGTCCGCGGCGAAGCGCCTCATCGGCCGCAAGTTCTCCTCGCACCCGGTGCAGGACGCGCTGCGCGCGCTCACGTATCAGGTGGTGGCCGGCCAGCACGACGACGTGCGCATCCGGCTGGCGGGCCGCGACCTCGCCGTGCCGGAGGTCAGCGCCATGATCCTGGCGGAGCTGAAGGCGGACGCGGAGGCGCACTTCGGCCGGCCCGTCACCCAGGCCGTCATCACCGTGCCGGCCTACTTCAACGACGGGCAGCGCCAGGCCACCAAGGACGCGGGCCGCATCGCGGGGCTGGACGTCCTGCGCATCATCAACGAGCCCACCGCGGCCGCGCTGGCCTACGGCTTCGGGCGCACGGTGAACGGGAAGATCGCCGTGCTGGACCTGGGCGGCGGCACCTTCGACGTGTCGGTGCTGGAGATCAACAACGGCGTCTTCGACGTGGTGGCCACCGGCGGCGACACCTTCCTCGGCGGCGAGGACTGGGACCACCGCATCATCGAGTGGATGGTGTTCGGCTTCGCCAAGGAGCACGGCATCGACCTGCGCAAGGACCGCATGGCGCTGCAGCGGCTGAAGGACGCCGCGGAGAAGGCGAAGGTGGAGCTGTCGTCGGTGAAGGAGACGCAGGTGCACCTGCCCTTCATCTGCACGCCGCCGGGCGGAGGCGCCGCGCTGCACCTGCAGTCCACGCTCACGCGCGAGAAGCTGGAGGAGCTCACGGCGGACCTGGGCGAGCGCCTGGTGGGCATCACCTCGGAGGTCCTGGGCGAGGCGAGGGTGCGCCCCTCGGACCTGAAGGAGGTCATCCTGGTGGGGGGCATGTCGCGCATGCCCCGCATCGTGGAGCAGGTGCGCCAGTACTTCCGCCGCGAGCCCTGCAAGGGCGTGCACGCGGAGGAGGTGGTGGCCCTGGGCGCCGCCATCCAGGCGCACGCGCTGGTGGGGCAGCAGAGCGAGCTGCTCCTGCTGGACGTCACGCCCCAGAGCATGGGCGTGGCCATCGCGGGCGGCTACGTGCGGCGGCTGATCCCTCGCAACACCACCGTGCCCACGTCCGCCACGGAGGTGTTCGCCACCTCCAAGGACTTCCAGCGCACGGTGAAGATCATGGTGCTCCAGGGCGAGCACGAGCTCGCGCACCACAACGAGCTGTTGGGCGAGTTCCTCCTCACCGGCCTGCGCGAGGCGCCGCGAGGCCAGGTGGAGATCGAGGTGACCTTCGACATCAACGCGGAGGGCATCGTGTCGGTGTCCGCGCGCGACCGGGACACGGGCCTGCGCCAGTCCATCACCGTCACCGCCTCCAGCGGCCTCACCGAGGATGAGCTGCGCCGCATCATGGACGAGCAGCGCGACTGGCTGGTGGCGGCGCGCAACACGGAGGAGCTGAAGAGCCGGCGCATGGAGCTGGACACCCTGGCCCGCGATCTGGTGGACGCGCTGTCCCGCGTGCGGCTCATGCCCGGGGCCGGGGGCCTTTCTCCCGACGTCGTCGCCCGCGCGGAGGCCGCGCTGGACCATGCGCGCCAGGTGCGCGGCGGCGAGGACGTGGGCGCGCTCACCCGCGCCTGCGAGACCCTGGCCCAGAGCCTGCCGCAGTTGCGCTCGGCGGGCGGGCGCGCGGGGAGGTAGTCCGTGAGCGCGCTCCGCGCCAAGGCGCTGGTCGAAGCCGGACTCCTGCTGCGCCTGAGTGGCGACACGGCCGGCGCGGAGAAGCTCTTCGCCCGCGCCCTGGAGCTGGATCCGCACAACGCCCGCGCCCGCCGGCTGCTCGGGAGGGACGGCCCGGTGGAGCCGGGGGCCACGGGCGGGGACACCGGGTGGAACCTGGCCAACCCGGAGCAGGAGGCGGACTGGGGCGCCTGGGCCGGCCCCTCCGCGCCGGGGCCGGTGGAGGCCCCGCTGAGGGAGCCCGTGAGCCTGCCGGAGGGCACGGGGATGCGCGGCGACGCGCTGGACCTGCTCGCGGAGGCGCACCGCACGCAGGAGTTCGGCCTGCCGGACACCTTCTCGCCGGTGGGCGGATTGCCGGAGGGCTCGGAGGTGGAGAGCCTGCTGCGCGGCGCGGAGGACCTGCTGGCGCTGGATGACCACACCGGGGCGGTGGAGCTCCTGCGCCGGGCCCAGTCCCTGGCCCCGGAGAACCCGCGCGTGGAGGCGCTGCGAGACCGGAGCGAGCGCATCCTGATGTCCATGCTGGAGGCCCGGCTGGGGGACCTGAACCGCATGCCGCGCGTGCGGCTGCAGCCGGACGACATCATCTGGCTCAACCTGGACCACCGCGCGGGCTTTGTGCTGGCCCAGATCGATGGCGCGGTGAGCTTCGACGACCTCTTCGCGCTGTCCGGCATGTCGCGCCTGGACACCGCGCGCATCCTCGCGCAGCTGCTCGACGAGGGCATCATCGCCCCCGGCGAGTAGGCCGCGCGCCGCCGGCTCACGCGGGGCGGATGACGGCCGTCCACACGCCGCGCACGACGGGCTCGCCCTTCGCGTTGCGCGTCTCCGTGGTGACGACGAGGAAGTCCATGCCCGCCTTGCGGTAGAGCTCCGTGATGGAGCCCGTGGTGGTGAGCACGTCCCCGGGGCGCATCACGCCCAGGAACTCCAGCTCCTGCTCGCCGTGCACCAGCCGCACGCGGTCCACGCCCAGCTCCGGATCCGCGATGGCGGCGCTGAAGGGGCGGATGGCGAACACCACCGCGAAGCTGGGGGAGGCGATGACGTCGCCGTAGGGGCCCGCCCGCGCCGCGTCCTGCGAGTAGAGCAGGGGGCTCACGTGCGCCGGGGGCTCGCCGAAGGTGCCCGCGGAGGGCACGGCGCCGCCGAGGATGAGGGAGAACTCGCGCAGCTTCTCCAGGCCGACTTCGTAGGTGAAGGGGCCGTAGGCACGGCCGACGAACTTGGGGTCCAGGGCCATGGCTATCCGAGCGAGGTTTCCACGACGGCGCCCCGGAGGACGGGCTCGCCGCGCTGGTTGGTGGCGGTGACTTCCGTGGTGAGCCGGCCATCCGCGATGGCGGTGACGCGGCCCTGGAAGGTGACGGTGTCCTCGGGCAGCACGGGCCGGGAGAAGCGCACCTTCACGCGGCGCACGAGCCCCGGGTCCCCCACGAAGACGGCCACGGCCTCCACGGCCCAGCCCAGCGTACAGAGCCCCTGGAGGATGACGCCGTTGAAGCCGGCGAGCCTGCCGACCTCCGGGTCGATGTGGATGGGGTTGTAGTCCCCGGAAGCGCCCGCGTAATACACCGGCCGCAGCCGGTCGCACTGGCGGACGTGCGTGAAGGTGTCTCCCACCTGGAACGTGCGTGCCATGAGGCGCAGAAGCCTACCGCATCCCCGGGCGTGGACGTCCCGCCGGAAACGAAGAAGGGGGCGGCCCCCACCTCAAGTGAGGACCGCCCCCCGTCACTTCAGGGCTTCAGGGCGAAGCGTCCGCCTTACGCCTTGCGACGGCGCGCGAGCGCCATCGCCGCGAACATCGCCATCAGCGGCGCCATGCCGCCAGCGGAGCCGCCCGTGGACGAGCAGCCGCCGCCGTCGTCCTCGGCCTTCGGCACGGAGACCTTCACCTCGGCGGTGCTGGTCTCACCGGCCGCGTCCTTCACCGTCACGGTGAAGGTGTAGGTCTCCAGCGTCTTCTTCGCCGGGGGCGTGAAGCTGGCCTCGGCGGAGTTGGCGCCGGTCAGCGTCACGGACGGGCCACCCGTCTGGGCCCAGGCGTAGGTCAGCGTCTCGTTGTCCGGATCCGTGGACGTGGAGGCATCGAGCTTCACCAGCTCACCGCCGCGCACGCCCGAGATGACCCGGGCCTTGGCGACCGGCGCCTGGTTCACCTGCTTCACGTTGACCGTGTAGACGTACGGGCCAGCGACGGCGCCGTCGGAGTCCGTCACGGTGAGGCTGAAGGCCAGGGCCGTGTCGGCCTGGACCTCCGGCGCGGTGAACTTCAGCACCGCCGTGCTCGCGCCAGTGAGAACCACCGTGGGGCCACCGACCTGGGTCCAGGCGTAGGTGAGCTGATCATCGTTCGGAGCCGTGATGCCGGAAGCGTCCAGCTCCACATTGGTGCCCTCGTCCGCGTCGATGTTGCCCGCCGGGTAACGATTGGACTTGCGCACCGTCACGTTGACCAGGTCGGACGCCGACTGGCCGCCCGAGGTCACCGTGAGCTTGAAGGTGAGCTCGATGGCGGTGTTGACGTCCGGCGCCGTGAAGCTCGCCGTCGCCGTGTCCGCACCCGTCAGCGTCACCGCATCACCCGCGGTCTGCACCCACTCGTAGGTGACCGCCGTGCCGTCCGGATCGGAGCCGGAGCCGGTCAGCGTCACCGTGGAGCGGGCATCCGCGTTGATGTCCGCGCCGGCGTTGGCCACCGGAGCACGGTCCACGTTCTTGACCGTCACGGCCACGGACTTGGTGGACTTCGCGCCGCTGCCGTCCGTCACGGTGACGGTGAAGGTCAGCTGCGTGTCCGCCGCCACTTCCGGAGCCGTGAACGACGCCTTCGCCTTGGTGGCGTTGGTGATGGTCACCGCGGGCGTGGTGCCACCCGTCCGGGCCCAGGAGTACGTCAGCTCATCCGCGTCGATCCGGTCCGGATCCGTGGAGGCCGAGGCGTCCAGCGTCACGGCATCGCCCTCGTTCACCGTCGTCGGCGCGGAGGCCGCGGCCACCGGCGGCTGGTTCACGTTGACGATGGTCACGTTGACCGTCTTCGGGAGGCTCGTCTTGCCCGCCGCGTCGGTGACGACGAGCTGGAAGGCGAGGATGTCGTTGTAGTCCACGTCCGCGATGAAGCTCGGCGTCGCGGTGTCCGGGTCGGTCAGCGTGATCGGCGTGGCACCACCGACCTGCGTCCAGCTGTAGGTCAGCGTGTCGCCCGCGGCGGCATCCGGGTCGAAGCTGCCCGTGCCGTTCAGGGTGATCTTGGTGCGGTTGAGGACGCCGCCCACGAGGGTACCCTCGTAGACGCCCTGCGCCGCACCCGCGTTCGCCACCGGACGCACGTTGCACGTGCCCGTGGAGGCCGGCTGCTCCGCCTGGCCGGTGAACGCCGGCGCGGCGCCCGTGAACTTCACGTCATCCAGGTCCAGGCCGTACCCGCCCACGGCGACGTCGCCGCCGATGCGGAAGCGGAAGCGGATGTTCTTGAAGCCCAGGCTCTGGAAGAAGTCTCCGAAGTTGAGCTCCGCCGTGGTGAAGGCCGGGAAGCCCGTGCTCACCAGCGCGATCGCGGGGAGGCCCTCGATGGGGTTGCCGCCGCCCGTGGCGATGAGGGCCGTGTAGCCCGGATCCACGTCCACCGCCGGGTAGAGGTCGAGATAGGGGTCGATCCACTCGACGCCGTCGACCGTGAGCTCCAGCACCGCGCCGTCGTAGGCGGCGCTCGAGTCGAACTCGAACGAGTGGCGGTACTTGTAGCTCATCACGAACTCGGCCGCGTCCTCGATCCGCAGCCAGGGGCTGGTGACGATGGTCTCCACCGCCGTGCCCGGATCGCCGCCGTGCAGGTAGCGGTTCTCAGGCGAGCCGGACAGCGTCCAGTCACCGGAGGACGACAGGTTCTGCGACACCGTCCACCCGGACAGCCCGGACTCGAACGTCTCCGTGTCGCTGGTGCTCGGCACGTCGTCGTAGTTGACGCGCGGATCGTACGTCACCGTCTTCGACTCCGCCGGGATCTCGGTGGAGTCGAAGGTGACCTTCAGGCCGGCGCGCGCGGGCGAGTCGGACACCGCGGTGAGGTTGACGGGCACGGTGATGGTCTTCTCCGCGCCGCGCGACAGGGCGGGGATGCTGATCGTGGTGCCGCTCGGGAACTGGAGCGTGGCCGTGGTGCTGGTGGTGCTGACGGTGCCCTGGAAGGCGCTCAGCCCGGTGCCGCCCACGTTGCGCACGGTGATCTTCAGCTCGCCCTGCTCGCCAACGTCGAGGACGCCGTCCTGGTCGCAGCCACCCGCGGTGTCGGCCAGCGTGATGCTGGTGACCTCCAGGTTGCCGCCCGCGGCGAAGCTCTCCGTCACGCCGATGTGGTCGAACGCGTCGCGGTCCGGCGACTTGGCGCCGAAGCCCAGGCCGCGCTTGGCGAAGGCCGCCACGAAGCGCTGGTAGTCCGCCGGATCGCTCGCCAGCGCGACGGCCAGCACCGCGTCACGGGCTTCCGTGAACGTGGGGGCGTTCGGCGTCGCCTTGTAGGCTGCGATGAGGTACCGCTTCATCCGGTCCTGCGCCTCCTGGAAGGGGTGCGCGTTCAGCAGGCTCGCGTAGCACTCCCACAGCATCGTGGCCCACACCTCACCGCTGTTGTGGACCTCGCTGTTGATGTCCGTCCGCGCGGTGCTCAGCTCGCCGGGCAGGGTGGTGAAGTTGGAGATGTGCTTGAACGTGTAGCCGTTCTTGCTCATGTCCGTCGTGTAGGGCAGGCGACGGATGCCGTAGTAGTAGCCCTGGTTCTTGCCACCGCTGGTGACGTAGCCCGCGGTGCTATAGACGCCCTGCCAGTTGCCGTTGCCCTGCTTGGCCTGGTCCTCCGCGCGCACCTGGAGCAGCATCGCGTGGAAGTCGCCCCAGCCCTCGCCCATCGAGCGGCCCTGATTGTTGCTCAGGCCCGCGGCGTTACCGATGAGGCGGTTGCTGATGTAGTGACCCCACTCGTGCGCGATGATGCCGTTGTCGAGCGTACCGTCGCGATCCTGGTTCGCCTCGCGCAGGAACTTCACGGTCAGCGTCTCGGTGGCGAGCTCCGCCCGCCACGCCGCGCCCGCCTCCTGGGTGATCATCAGGGCCGGGGTGGTGACCGCGGCGTTGGTGCCGCCCATGGCGATGGGGCTGCCCGCGGCGTTGTTGACGATGACCGTGGCGACGGCGCCCGCCTGCTGGGCGTTGTTCGCCTTGGCGACGAAGTCGCACGCACCGCGGTCGATGAGCGCGATCTTCCCGGTGAAGTAGCCCGCCTCGAAGGCGGCGCAGCCATTCAGGTTGGCGGCAGGGGCGTCCTTGACCTCGCCCGACGTGTCATAGGCCTGCTGGCCGAAGCTCGCGGAGGAGGCTTCGTACACGCCAGCCAGGGACGCGGGAGCGGTCACGGACAGCTCGGGCGTGCCGTCGAACACGTACATCTGCATGCGCGGCGACGCACCGTCGGCCGGCGTGCTCATGTTCGCGTTGTTGCGGCCGCCGTAGTCCTGCGCCTGGGCCTGGAGGGGGTCGCCATCCAGACCGCCGCGGCCGAAGTTGAACGACTGGGCGTTGCCCGCGGCCTCGTCGAAGCCGGAGTCGTAGTACCAGTCGTGCAGGAAGTTGTTCACGTAGAACAGGTTCACCACCGAGGCCTTGATCTGCTCGGGGCTGATGCCCGGGGCCTTGGTCGTGTCGTAGACGTACGCGAAGGTGTTGTCGCTCGTCGTCTCCGCGCGGATGTCGGCGCTGCCCGGCTGGAAGCCGTCCGGCGAGGACAGGTCCGCATACGCATCCACGTTGTTACCCGTGGTCTGCGTGGCGTTGGCCGGCAGCCAGGGGTCGTTCCGGCTGTAGGGGCTGTTGGCCAGGGTGATCTGCTGCTGCGGACGGTTCAGCGGGGCCTGATAGCCGTCCTTCAAGCCCGTGGGGTGCGGGGTCGCGTCGGTGCCCTGGGGACCGTCGTCCGGGAGGTACGGGGACTGCTGGCTCGCCCAGACTTGGTACGTGAACTCCGCGCCGGCGTCCGCCGTCAGGTTGTTGCGGAAGAGGACCTGGCCGGTGGCCGCGGATACCACGTAGGCATAGTAGTCGCTGGAGCGCGCGGCCTTGGGGCCGGCGTTCACCTCCACGTACCACGCCGGCTCCAGCTTGCCGGCCAGCATGAAGTACACCTGCCGGGCGCGGGCCGGGGTGGCCAGATCCTGCGGCAGCGCGGACTTCGCGTTGGGGGCCAGCTCGAAGAAGGTGTAGTCACCCTTCGTGCCCGCGTTGACGAACGAGGTGGCCTGCGTGCCGGAGCCCGTCAGGTCCTTGAACGCGCCAGACACCGCGTCCGCGGCGCCCAGGTTGAAGCCGGTGCGCGCCTTGGACTTCGCGGTGAGCGCCAGCTCGGACGGGGCCAGGTAGCCGCTCACGGCCACCAGGCGCAGGTCCTGGCCCATGACGACCTTGACCTCATTGCGGAAGACCGGGATGCCCCCCACCGACTGGTTGAAGGTCGCGACGATGGCGCCCTTGCCGGTGTTGTGCAGCGAGCGCAGGCTGGCGCCCGCGACGTCGTCGCGCGTCAGGCGGTAGCTGTCCGCCACCGACTGCAGGTGCGCACGCGCCGCGCTCTCCGGCGTCATGCCGGAGCGGATGACGGACTTGGACTGCGCACCGTCCTGCGCCGCCCACGCGAACGTGGGGACGCCGAGCCGCCGCTCGGTCTGCTCGATGCGAAGCCCGCGGGACACGGCCGTGTTGGAGTCCACGGCGAGAGAGCGGGAGTCCCGCTGCTCCAGGAACGCGTCGTAGTTCGACCGCTCCTTGGCCCACGCGCTGGTACCCGCGAGGGGCACCAGCAGCAGGCTGGTCAACAGCTTTTCCCTGAGACGCATGCGCCTTCCTTCTTGGGGGTGATGTACTGCCGGACGAGGGGACTGCGAGTGACGACGACTGCACGAGGAGAGGTCCGCCGGGGGGGCGGGCCGCTCCTTACGGATGGCGGACCGTGGGTGGACAACAGCCCGATAGGAAACGCTGCCCAACGCCCCAGGTCGCATGAACGACGCGAGCGCGGAGGGCCGCGGAGGAAGGCGTGCCGCGCGAGGCGGGCAGGGCAGGGGCAACGCGCTTCGACGGTCCGGACAGCCGGGGCGCCACACCCGAACCCGGGGCGACCCACGCGAGGCGACTGTCAACGGTCTCCGGCAAGCGCTGCTCTCCAACTCACTCGTCCGGGCGCGGTCGTGTCTACCGCGCTGGATTCAGTGGGAGCGCATGCTAACCAGGACACTGTTTCGTTGAAAAGAGGGGGGCCTGCGTAACTTTGCGTTAGCAACCCAGTAACAATTGTCAGTCTGGAATAAGCCGTAGCAGCCAGGCGGACGCGAGCGT
>JAFADT010000306.1 GCA_023424585.1 Pseudomonadota bacterium | reverse complement strand
CACCGGGCAGCGCACCCGGGGCGCGTCCACCGCCGCCAGGTCCTGCAGCGCGCAGAGGTCGCGCAGCCGGGCCACCGGGAACGCGGGCAGCACCGGCGCCAGCGCCAGCGCCTCCGGGTCGGAGAGGTCCGTGCCGCCCTTGTCCACCCACGGCGTCGTCCACTCGAGCAGCGGCGTGCGGCACAGCTGGCGCACCAGCGCCATGCGCGCGCCCCGGAAGCGCACCGCGGGCGCCACCAGCGCGAGCGCGTGCACCCGTTCCGGGTGGTGCGCGGCCAGCCGCAGCGCGAGGAGCGCGCCCATGGACAGCCCGGCGACGAACACGCGCCTGGATCCGGAGAGCGCCGCCAGCGCCTCGTCCGCGCAGGCCTGCCAGTCGCGGTGGTCCACGTCCAGCATCGCCTCGGGCGTGGTGCCGTGGCCCGGGAGCCGGGGCGCCACCACGCGCATCCCCCGCGCCGCCAGGGCCTCGCCCAGGGGCCGCACCTCCCACGGGCTTCCGGTGAAGCCATGCAGGAGCAGGCAGGCGTCCTCCCCCCGCCCCAGCGCGAAGGGCGCGGTGGACTCCCCGTCGATATCCCGCCAGCGCGTGCTCACGGGGAGGACACTGGCCACGACGGGCCCCAGGCGCTATGCCGCCTGACTCATGGCCGACACTCCGACGAAGCCCCCCGAAGTGCAGCTCCAGGTGCAGATGACCGAGGAGGTGTCCAATGGCCAGTACAGCAACCTGGCCCTGGTGAACCACACGGACGCGGAGTTCGTGTTGGACTTCCTCTACGTGCAGCCGCAGCAGCCGCTGGCCCGCGTGCGCTCGCGCATCATCATCAGCCCGCGCCACGCCAAGCGGCTGCTGAAGGCCCTCCAGGAGAACCTCCAGCACTACGAGGCCCGCTTCGGCGCCATCCACCTGGGCGAGGACGAAGGCCCCCGGCACTGAAGGGCAGGGTCAGCCAGGACTTTCCTGGCGGGCGTTCCCGGCGCACACTGCGCGGCATCGTGTTCCGAGCCCTCGTGTTCGCCGCCGCCCTGTTGTCCGCCGCCCACGCCTCCGCCCAGTGCACCGGGGACGGAGTGCAGCTGTACCCCGCGCCCGGCGGCATCGTCCCCACCAACATGCGCCTGCTCCTGGAAGGCGTGGGCACCGCGAAGTCGCCGGTGCTGGGGCTGGTGGGCAAGCCGCTGAAGCTGGTCTCCACCGACCACGAGGTGAAGCTCAAGGTCGTCAAGGGCTGGGAGAGCTCCCTGGGCCGCGCCACCATCATCCTCAAGCCGGCCGAGCCGATGCATCCCGACAAGCGCTACTTCCTGAACCTGCAGGAGGTGCTCCCCAACGTCGCCCTCCTCAACGGCCAGGTGGGCGCGCAGCCGTCGTGGCTGAGCGGCAAGGGGCCGGACACCAAGGCCCCCAAGTGGGTGAAGCGCCCCGCCGTGTCGGAGGGCTTCGTGCGCCGCTCGCCCCAGGGCATCGCGCGCTTCGTGAAGCTCAACCTGTCGCTGCGCGAGGAGAGCCCCTCCTTCCTGGTGGTGAAGCTGTCGCCGCGGCGGCTGGGCATCTCGCCCCAGCAGTACATGCTGCCCGTGCAGGGCACCACGGCTTATCTGGGCCATGAGGCCTGCGGGGGGGCGTTCTCGCTGGAGGACGGGCGCAGCTATCGCGCGCGCATCGAGGCCTTCGACGCGGCAGGCAACCTGGCGCCCTCCACGCCGCCGGTGGACTTCGAGGCCCCGTCCGCCCAGGGCCCCTAGTAGTGTGCCCGCCCGTTCAACCCGAGACAGGGAGACCACGGGCATGACGGCGACGGTGGATGTGGAGGGCTTGAAGGGGCGCATGGCCGCCTTCATCCAGAAGCTCCAGGACGACATCTGCGGAGCGCTGGAGGCGCTGGACGGCCAGGGCCGCTTCCGCGAGGACGCGTGGAGCCGCCCGGGCGGCGGTGGTGGCCGCAGCCGCGTGCTGGAGGAGGGCGCCGTCCTGGAGAAGGCGGGCGTCAACATCTCCGTCGTCCACGGCGAGCTGGAAGAGGCCTTCGCGAAGAAGCTCCAGGGCGAGGGCCGCACCTTCTGGGCCGGGGGCCTGTCGCTGGTGCTGCACCCGCGGAGCCCGCACGTGCCCACCGTGCACGCCAACTACCGCTTCATCCAGCAGGGCGCGCGCGCGTGGTTCGGCGGCGGCGCGGACCTGACGCCGTACTACCTGGACGAGGCGGACGCGGCGCACTTCCACCGCGTGCACAAGGCCGCGTGCGACGCGCACGACCCCACGTACTACCCGCGCTTCAAGGCCGCGTGCGATTCGTACTTCCACCTGCGCCACCGCGGCGAGGCGCGCGGCGTGGGCGGCGTCTTCTTCGAGAACATGGGCGGCGACCTGGAGCGCGAGTTCGCCTTCGTGCAGGCGTGCGGCGACAGCTTCATCCCCGCGTACCTGCCCATCGCGAAGAAGCACAAGGACACGCCCGTGACGGAGGCGCAGCGCTTCTGGCAGGAGGTGCGCCGGGGCCGCTACGTGGAGTTCAACCTCGTCTACGACCGGGGCACCCTCTTCGGCCTGGAGACGCAGGGGCGCACGGAGTCCATCCTCATGTCGCTGCCGCCGCGCGTGCGCTGGCGCTACGACTACCACCCGGAGCCCGGCACCCCCGAGGCCCGCCTGGTGGAGGTGCTGCGCAACCCCCGGGAGTGGACCTGATGGCGGCCCCGGAGCCCGGCCCCGCGCGCCCGCGCAACCTCGCGGTGCGCGTGGGCGTCGCAGCCACGGTGTTTCTCGCCCTGGCCCTGAGCGGCCTGTACATCGCCTACCTGCCCATGATGGCGCCGGCCCGGACCCACGCGTCGCCGGAGCAGGTGGCCAATGAGGCCCGCGTCCAGGTGCTGGCCCTCTGCGACGCCGTGCAGGGCTTCCGCGACGAGCACGGCGACTACGTGCCCATCGCGCCCTTCCCCGTCCCCGTGCCCCAGAAGGGCGAGGCCGTGCCCTTCCCGAAGGACCACGAGGCCTTCCACCGCGTCGGCTTCGACCCCGGCCCCGTCACGCACCTCCAGTACGAGGTGCGCGTGGAGGAGAACCCCGTGGGGGAGCCGGAGGTGTCCTGCCTCGCCCGCGCGGACATGGACGGCGACGGCCTCAACGCCGTGTACCGCGTCCGCCTGGATGCCAACGGGATGACCACGCCCGTGGAGGTGGAGCGCGAGGGCGAGTAGCCCCCCATGCAACTCGGGGTTCTCGTTGTGAGAGAATCCTCCGCGATGGGAAACGTCGGCGACATCCGCGGCCCCCGCGTGGGCGGTCCTCCCGGCTCCGGTGGGCCCCGCTCCGGCGGTGGGGCCTCGGCGCCTTCGTCCACGTCGCCGGCGTCTCCGTTCCGCGATGACGGGATGGAGACCTCCACCCCCACCACGTCCTCGGGCGACCGCACCCGCATCGGCGCCCCGCCCGTGGGGCTTCCGCCGGAGGCGGACGGCGGCGCACCCCTGGAGTCCGGGGCGGAGCCCGGAGAGGCGGGGCTCCCCGGAGAGGAGGGCCTGGAGACCGGCGCCTCCCCGGAGGAGGGCGACGTGGGCCCTCGCTCGGTCCGCGTCGGCGTGCCCACGCGAGGCAGCGGGACGACC
>JAFADT010000174.1 GCA_023424585.1 Pseudomonadota bacterium | reverse complement strand
GAGTTGGGGCTCATCGACGAGTACCGCATCGTCGTTCATCCCATCATCAGTGGCCGTGGGCCGACGTTGTTTCATGGCCTGTCGAGTGCGCGGCATCTCGAACTCCTCTCGACGCAGCGGTTCAGATCCGGCGTGCAGGCGCTCCACTTCCGTCGCAAAGCGGGATGAGTGTGGACGCCTACTCCCTTGGGGGATTGCCCCGCCCGCGCGCTCGACGCCTACTGCTGGAGGAGCCCTCCATGCGGCTGCGGCTGACGCAGGATGTGGAGCAGGAGGACGACGGCCGGCGGGAGCTGACGGTGGAGGTCTTCGTCCACGAGGGGCAGGGCGGAGTCGCCGAGCTCCGGCCCGCAGGCGCTGAATGGCGCGTGCGGTGGTTGCGTGGGACGACGGACCTCAACCGCCAGGGCAGCGGCGCGACCACCGTGCAGGTGACGGCGCCGGGGCTGTTTCGCGTGCGAAGCGTCGCGCGTGTCCTCGGCGTGCCTGGGACTCCTACATTGACGTGAAGGACGCGGATGGGACCTTGAGTCACCAGTTTCTAGGCCGCGAGACGTCTGATACCAAGACTTCCTTTCATGACCGGCGAGAGAGTCTGCGCTGAAGTACGATGCAGCAACCAAGTTGCAGGAGCGCCAGGTGCAGGTCGGCACGGCGCTTCTCTCGGATGCGCAGGCGCTTGAGGTGGTGCAACCAGGACAGGCTGCGCTCCACCACCCAGTGGTGGTGTCCCAGTTTCTGGCTCGACTCGACTCCTTGGCGCGCGATGCGCGGTTTGATGCGTCGCTCGCAGAGCCCGCGGCGGATGACGGCGTAGTCGTAGCCCTTGGCACCGTGCGCCTTGAATGCCTTGCGCCTGAACAGCTACGGGCCCAGGTGCGTCGGGGGTTGAAGTCGCGAACGCGATGGCGAGCTACGGAGTGAGGTAGTGGTTCGTTCCTGCTCGCCAGGGCTGGGAATGTTCCGGGCTGGGCTGTAGCTCGAGCATGAAGCTTATGGCCTCATGCTCATCCGCAAAGCGGTTCGGAAACATTCCCGCCAACAATCCAGCAGAGGGGGGAGAGGTCGTCTCGCGTGTGCTCCCTTCCAGCAGTCGCATTTCGGTCCACGAAAAGACGTGGGGCAGATCGTGGAAGCGCACCGCACTTGCGAGCCTCGGTGTTGGGGCGCGGGAAGGGGAGGGGGCCGAGCTTGAAGTCGACCCAATCGGACGCGTGCCCGCCGTCCTCTCCGAAGCCGCTCTCGTCGGAGTAGCGCCGCAGCGCCGTGGCCATCGTCTCCATCGCGTGGACTCCCTCGCAGCGGGCGCAGCTGCCCCGCAGGTTCGCAAGGAGTCTGACGCGGAGCCCTCCGTGCCGCACGTCGCCTCCGAGGAGAGGCATCAGGCCCGGCGATGCGCGCGGGGGACCGGTGCTCATGCTCCGTCTTCGGGTGTGCCTGGGCTTCAGGCGGGACGCGGTGTGTACGACCGCGTGAACGGCGGCGCCGAGCGCGAACTCCCAGCTCGGAACAGCAAGGCCGGCCATGGGGACGTGCCCCGCGACCGGCCTTGCTCCTCGGCGTGTCGACGCGGTCCTACCGCAGAGGCACGCGCTTGAGCCTGAAGGGCGAGGGGCTCTCGCTCATCGTGAAGTAGCTCGCGCCGTTGGCCTCGTACTCGATCGCCTCACCCTGGCCCTCGGTGGTGTCGGTCAGCGTGACGGGCGTCGCGAAGACGGCCGACTCGAAGCCAAGTCCCGGCGTCGCACGGAACTCGTAGACAGTGCGGTAGGTGCGAAGGAGGAAGCGATCCGCGCATGGGTGGATCGCCGCCGCGGTCGCGGCCGAGAAGTTGGCGTCTCCGTTCAGCGGCAGCTGGATCGTGTGGACGTGGATCAGCGTGGCCTGCACGCCCGGCGTCAGCGGCTGGGGGAACTTGTACACGCCGCTCTGCCCCGTGCCCCCGTTCTTGGTGACGACGTAGATGTCCCCGGTGGTGGGGTGCACCATCAGCGACTCCGCGTCCTTCGCGCCGTCCGGATAGACGAACGGGAAGGCCTCGGCGACGAGCCCCCCCGAGGTCTGGCCGTTGGCGAGATCCGGCTCGGGCACGCGGTAGATCGTGAACGACGTGGGGCTGCCACCCGGAGGGAAGTTGGCGCTCCACTTCCCGATGTCTCCGATGAAGATGCACGAGCCGCTCGGGCAGGGCCCGGTCGCGAGGTCCTCCCAGTCGGCCGGCGTCACGTTGGTCACGTTGAACGTGCCGATCGTGCTCGCGTTGAGGGTGTTGATCGCGACGATCGCGGTGGTGTCCTCGTTGTGCACGTAGAGCGCGTTGCCGACCACGCGGCTCGCGGCCAGGCCCGAGGGCTCCACGATTTCCGGCGCGGTCACGGTGCCCTGGAGCGTGAAGGTGCTCGCGTACGTGTCGCCGACCATGCAGCTGGGGGCGTTGGCGGCGCGCAGGACGATCACGTGCGCGGTGTTGGTCTGCACGAACGCGGAGCTGCCGGAGAGGCCCGTCTGGAGGCCCGGCGCGGTGAGCGACCGGTAGGCCGCATTGAAGAGCAGTCCGTTGGTGTGACCCAGGCACGCGTCGAAGGCCTCGGTGAAGCCGAGCGGCGGCTCGATGCCGGTGGCAGGGCAGGTGGCGTCCGGCCAGACCTGTGAGCCGTACCAGACGGCGAGGCCGCCCGCGCTGCCGGTCACCACATCGGGCACGGTGAACGACGCGGAGTCGCCGTTCTTCTGGCCTGCGTGCACGTCGATTGGCTGGACCGGATCGACGCCGCTGAAGGCCTCCACGCTCCCCGCCATGTGGGTGGTCGCGTCCAGCCCGAACGTGTAGCTCGCGGGCTCGGAGGTGCCCGCGACGCGGTAGAAGATCCAGGTGCGGATGGCCCAGGCGCTCTGCTCCGAGCGCAGGAACGTCCAGCCGGCGGGCGGCGTGACGGTCGCGGAGATGTTGTTGCGCACGATCACCCGCGCGATGAGCGCGTCGTTGGCCTCGGTCCCCGACGGCTTGGGGATCGACAGCGAAGCGATCGACAGGCCGCTGTGGCGCGAGCTCCCACGCAACGCGACCCCCGAGGACGGCGCGACCTCGGCGCGGCGAAGGGCGACGACCTGCGCGACGTTGGTCTCGGCGAACGTCGAGCTGCCGTTGAACGGTCCCTGGAGGCCGGCACCGGCGAGGGGCATGAAGGCGGCGTTGAAGACGAGGCCCTGGGACGAGGACACCAAGCAGGTGTCGTAGGTCTCGGCGAAGCCCACGGGGGGCTCGATCGCCGGGGTCGGACACGCGGCGCCGGTCCACGCCTGCGCGCCGAACCAGACGGCAGCCCCGCCCGCGGTCGAGGTGCTCAGCTGCGGCGTCGTGAAGGCCGTCGAGCCGCTGTTGCTCTTGCCTGCGTGCGTGTCGATCGGGTTGGCCGGATTGACGCCGGCATACGCCACGAGGTTGCCGACGAGGTTGCTCGCGATGGAACTCTGGAACGTGTGGCTCGCGGGCTCGCTGGCGGTGGCGACGCGGACGAAGACCCAGCCGCGGATGCTCCAGGTGCTCATGTCGGTGCGCACCAGCGTCCAACCCGCAGGTGGGGTGAGCTCGGCGCCGATCTGGTTCCGGTTCGCAAGGTGCGCCAGCAGCACGTTACCGGCGGCGACGCCCGTAGGGGTCGAGAGGGTCAGGCTGGTGACCGTCTTGCCGCTCGCGTGCGTGGTGCCGACGAGGGTGATCTCCCCGGTGGCCGGCGGCTGGAGGGGACGCAGCACCACCGCGTGCGTGATGTTGGTGTTGGGGAGCGTGGAGCTGCCGGTGAAGGCGGGCTGGGCACCTGCGGCCCCGAGCTCCGAGGTGGCGGCGCTGTGCAGCACGCCGCGCGACGACGAGACGAGGCAGGTGTCGAGCTGCTCGGTGAAGCCCGCCGGAGGGGTGTGGACCGCGGGGCACGCGGCGCCTCCCCAGACCTGGGCCGAGAACCACACTGCGAGGCCGTTCGCGGACGACGTGGTGGCGGCGGGCAGCGCGAGGCTCGCGCTGTTGCCATTCTTCTGGCCCACGTGCACGTCGATCGGCTGGAGCGGATCCGCGCCCGACACCGCGACCAGGGTGGCCGCCATGGAGCTGGCGAGGTCGAGGGTGAAGGTGTGACTGCTCGGCTCGGCCGAGCTGGCCACGCGGAGGAAGAGCCAGGACTTGATGGCCGAGGCGCTCTGCTCGGAGCGCAGCAGCGTCCAGCCAGCGGGTGGGGTGGCGACGGCGGTGACGGCCTCGCGATTGCTCAACTGCATCACCAGCACATCTCCGGCGGCCGTACCGACGGGGGTGGGGATGGAGAGGGTGGTGGTGGCCAGGGCGCTCGCGCTGGTGGTTCCTCGCACGGAGAGCGTGGAGAGGCCCTGGGCCGTCGTCGCATCCTGCACGTCGTCGGGCTGCGCGAGCTCAGTCGTTCCACAGGCGGCCATCAGCAGGGCGGCCGCGAGCCACAGACTTCGGAATGGGGTCATGGGGTTTCGATCGGGTGTCGACTCACCGGACTGGAGGTCCGGGAATCGGACATGTGAAGGACCCTGAAGTGCGAAGCGCAATCGACTGTCATGACACGGGAAAGCTGCCGTGAAATGGTTGGGATCGTCGGGTGTCATCGAAAGAAGGTGGCAGTCCTGTCCATGCGGTCACGCGGAGTACTTGGAGAACGCGAAGCCCCAAGGTATCTGCGCGCGGTGCAAGGGCCGAAGGGCGGTCGGCACCCCGAGGGTGGGCCTCCAGGCAAGCCTCGTGACCGTGGCTGTGACCGGCTCGTGACGTCTGTCATGGGCCGCCCTATCGGATCGCTTGCGGGTCACCCGATCGGATCGCGGTTCCGATCATGCCAAGGGGCCCGCGTGCTCGGAAGCGTCAAGGGTCGGCTTCGCCGAAACCTGAACGGTTCTGCGCCCTTGACCCTCCCTCCGCGCGCGGGCGCAGGGCAACCGGACGCCAGCGGCCTGTGCTGATGGATCAGCAGATGCGATCCGTTCTGCCGACCCCGACGCGATCCGTTACCCCGGTCTCTGACGCTTGTGACCGAGGCGGATAGCGACCTCCTCGCCACGGTTCTCGGGGCGGACGAGGAGGCGCCGCGCCCGATGGGCCACGCTCCGGACCCTGGCCGAACGATTCGGGTCTACCTTTGCCTGGGCCGCACGCGATGCCCAGTGGTGTGCTGGAGGTGACGCTCGCGTGACGCAGCGACCTGATTCTGGATAGCCACAGGGAGCCGGAGCGGCTCACGGCCACAGACGAGCAGCGCTCCCTGCGTCACTCCGAATCCTTGCTCGCATGCAGCCCGTACTTCTTGAGCAGCTTGCGCACATAGAGCCGCGCGAGGCCCGCCTCACGTGAGGCCCGTGAGATGTTGCCCCCGCAGCGCTCCAGCAGGTTCTTGAGGTAGTCGCGCTCGAAGCCATCGATGAGGCGCTCCTTGGCCTCCTTGAAGGGCATCTCCAGCTCGGCGCTGGTGAAGCGCGCCCGCTCCGAGGCAGACATCTCCGGCAGCGCCTGCTCTCCCAGGTTCACCACGCGCTGGACCACGTTGCGCAGCTCGCGCACGTTGCCGGGCCACGGGTACTGCTCCAGCAAGGCCCGCGTCTGCTCGGACAGCGCGCTGGGCGGCCGGCCCAGCCGCTCCAGCATCGTGTCCACCAGCAGGGGGATGTCCTCGGGGCGCTCGCGCAGCGGCGGCAGCGTCACCGGCAGCACCGCGAGCCGGTGGAACAGATCCTCGCGGAACCTGCCCTCCTTGACGTCCGCCTCCAGATCCCTGTGCGTCGCCGCCACCACCCGCACGTTCACGGTGCGGTACTCGTTGGCGCCCACCCGCTTCACCTGGCGCCCCTCCAGCACTCGCAGCAGGCGCGGCTGGAACTCCAGCGACAGCTCCCCGACCTCGTCCAGGAAGACGGTGCCTCCATCCGCCTGCTCGAAGGCCCCAGGCCGCTCCGAGTGGGCTCCGGTGAACGCGCCCTTCACGTGGCCGAAGAGCTCGGACTCCACCAGCGACGGGGTGATGCCCGCGACATCCACGATGCTGAACGGCCCCCGGCTGCGCGGACTGGCCGCGTGGATGCCCGCCGCGCACAGCTCCTTGCCCGTCCCCGTCTCGCCTTGGATGAGGACGTCCGCGTCCCCCGGCGCCAGCCGCTGCAGCAGCGTGAAGACCTCGCGCATCCTCCGGCTGCCCCCCACCAGCCCTCCGAACCGGGTGTTCGACGAGAGCGGGATGATGTGCTCGCGCTCCTCCGCGGGGACGACCTTCAGCTCCGTGGCGCCCAGCCTGACGATGGCGCCCATGCGCAGCTCCAGCTCCCGGAAGCGCATGCGCTCGCAGAACGAGCCGTTGCGAGACCCCAGGTCCCGCGCCAGCACCCGATCCTCTCTCACCTCCAGGGACAAGTGCTGCCGGGAGACGGTCCGGTCGTTCAGGACGATGTCACACGCCGGATCCGTCCCCAGCCGGTAGCGCCGGACCTGGAGCGAGAAGCTGCGGCCCGCGTCGCTCCCCGACAGGATGACGAGCTTCCTTCGAAGCATGGGCAGCAGGACCTCCGGATCGGGGGTCGTGCTCAACATCGACGACGGGCTCTTGTCTTCCGGGGCCGGAACCACTGGTAGCAAGGGACGCTACCACCCGGCGCAGACCCAAGAAAACATCCTCCAAGCTGAAATCCCAGCTTTGCGAGGGTCGTCTCCTGGCCCGCCCGACGGCGCGGCGAGCCAGGAGCCCCTCCGTCGGAGCCTCAGCGACTGTCCAGGACGACGCCACCTCCCCCGGGGGGGGTGATGCTCCCATCGCCTGGGAGGTTCGTCACCTGCACCGGCGACGGGCGCTGGGTGGTCGTCCCGTCGCCGAGCTGGCCGGTGGCGTTGTAGCCGCAGGCCCGGACGAAGGCGTCCTTGCGCAGCCCCATCATGTGGCTGCCGCCCGAGGAGAGCTCCACGACAGAGGTCAGGAGCGTCACGGTCGGTGAGCTGCGCCCGGTCGTCGTCCCATCTCCGAGCTGGCCGTTGGAGTTGGAGCCAAAGGCCCACACCGTGCCGTCCCGCTTCAACGCCGCCGTGGAGTACCCCCCCGCGGCGAGCGCGATGACACTGGTGAGGCCGGGGACCTGCACCGGCGAGGTGCGCTGGGTGGTCGTCGCATCGCCGAGCTGGCCGGAGGCGTTGTAACCCCAGGTCCACACCTGGCCGCTCGCCGTCAGCGCCACCGTGTGGTAACCGCCCGCGGCGACGGCGAGGGCATGACCGAGTCCGGAGACCTGCACCGGAACGGAGCGGTTGTTGGTCGTCCCGAGGCCCAACTGCCCTTGGGGGCCGTAGCCCCAGGCCCACAGGGTGCCATCCGCCTTCACCGCCACCGTGTGGAAGAGGCCCGCGGCGATGGAGACGACATTTTCGAGGGACGGCACCCGCACCGGCGAGGGGCGATGGGTGAAGGTCCCGTCGCCGAGCTGGCCGTAGAGGTTGGAGCCCCAGGCCCACACGGTGCCGTCCGCCTTCAGCGCCACCGTGTGCGTGGAGCCCGCGGAGATGGCGGTGACGCCGTCCAGCCCCGGCACGGACTGCGGTGTGAGCTGGTTGGCGTTCGTCCCGTTGCCCAGCTGGCCATAGGCATTGTAGCCCCAGGCGGCCACGGTGCCGTCCGCGCTCAGCGCCACCGTGTGGTTGCCCCCCGCCGCCACGTCGATGACGCCGCTCATGCCCGGGAGCTGCGTGGGCGTGACGACGTGGGTGGTCGTCCCGTTGCCCAGCTGGCCATAGGTATTGGAGCCCCAGGTCCATACCGCCCCGCCGCGCCCCAGGGCCACCGAGTGGGCATTGCCGCCAGCGGTCTTCACGATGCCGCTGACCACGACGGCCCCGGGGGAGGAGCGATTGGTGGTGGTCCCATCACCGAGCTCGCCGTTGGCGTTGTAGCCCCACGCAAACAGGGTGTGCACCTGCGTCACGATGACCCTCTTCCGCTCGGCCACGGAGGAGTAATAGCCCGCGCCGAACGTGCGCACCCCCGCGAGCGGGACCTGCACCGGCACGGAGCTGTTGGTGGTGTTCCCGGTGCCCAGCGCGCCGTAGAAGTTGTCGCCCCAGGCATACAAGGTGCCATCCTGCCGCCTGGCCAGGGTGTGATAACCGCCCGCGTCGATCTCGACGACCTGGGTGAGGATCGCCACCTGCACCGGGACGGAGCTGTTGGTGGTCGTCCCGTTGCCCAGCTGACCCGCGCTGTTGTAGCCCCAGCTCCACACCGTGCCGTCCCGCTTCAGGGCGGCCGTGTGGACGACGCCTCCGGAGAGCGCGTGGACGCCGCCGAGGCTCGCCACCAGCACGGGCCTCGACCTGTTGAGGGTGGTCCCGTCCCCGAGCTGTCCGTAGGCGTTGCTCCCCCAGCTCCAGGCGCTTCCGTCCTTCTTCACCGCCAGCGTGTGCCACAAGCCCGCGGCGATGCTGGTGACACCGCTGAGGTTGGGCACCTGGATGGGGAGCAGGCTGTTGGTGGTGGTCCCATTCCCGAGCTCTCCCGAGGAGTTGATCCCCCAGGTCCACACGGTCCCATCCGCCTTCAGCGCCACCGTCCGCGAGCCGGCGGCCGCCACCGCGACGACGTCGCTCAGCTCCGGCACCTGCGCGGGCACCGCGCGCATCGTGGTGGTGCCGTCTCCGAGCTGGCCGTAGGAGTTGGAGCCCCACGTCCACACGCTCCCGTCCTCCGTCACCGCCACCGAGTGGTCGGCTCCGGCCGCAGCGGAGACGACATGGCTCAAGCCCCTCACCCGCGTCGGCGCGTTACGCTGGGTCCTCTGCCCATTGCCCAGCTGGCCGTAGTAGTTGTAGCCCCAGGCCCACACGTTGCCGTCCGACTTCACCTCCAGCGTGTGGTAGGCGCCCGGGTTCAGGCTCGGGCAGAACTGGACGAAGTTGCGGAGCACCTCCCGGGTGATGCCGCATCTGGCGCGGTTGCCATTGCTGTCGATGATCATGGGGGAGGCCTTCACCACGAAGGAATGCACCCCACAGCCGAGTCCGGCCGCGGCCTCGCTGAAGAACCACTCCCCCTGCTCTCCTACGCGCTCATCGAAGCCGTGGTCCGCGCCGTCCACGGAGTACTCCAGGTACACCGCGTTGGCGCCGTTGCCCACCACCCAGGAGCCTGCTCCCGCCAGCTCTCCCGCGAAGGAACTCACCCCCTCCACCTCCAACGCGTCGAAGCTCACCCCCACGCACAGCGCCGACTCCTGGGTGCCAAGCGTCACTTCCGACACGCTCACGTCCTCGCCGGCGGGCACACCACACGCCACCACGAGCGCAAGGGTCGACATCCACAACACGTTCCAGCGCTTCATCGCGTGGGTCCTCATCAGTACTGGCCCTTCAAGGTGGTGGTGTAGGTGGAGAAGGCTCCCAATTGGATGAGCCAGGTGCCCCCCGCGGGGTTGTTCACCACGCAGGTCTCGTTGTTGCCCATGCGCAGCGGACGGCACTGGTAGGCGTGCAGCTCCGGGAACTGGCCGTGGCGGATGTAGAGGTCCGCGTCCCCGGTGCCTCCGGAGATGGAGAACGTCACCGAGGGCCGGCCCGCGGGGACCTCCAGCTTGAAGTTGCGCCGGCCGCCCGTGACGTCGGACACGCTCACGCCCGCGCCGTTGACAAGGGGCGTGGCGTGAGGGCGCTTGTACAACAGCCGGTTGGGTGAGCTCGTGTCACCGAAGTCCAGCTCCACCTGCCCCACGCTCGCGTCGTCGATCAGTCGCGCGGGGATGTCAGCGGGAGCGACGCCGTTGGCCAGCAGGATGGCCGCCACGCCGCTCACGTGTGGCGCGGCGAAGGAGGTCCCCTCGAGCGGGAAGAAGGTCGAGTCCGTGTCACTGGTCGAGCTCACGGAGCGGAGGTTCGCGCCCGGAGCCCAGAGGTCCAGACACCCTCCCGTGTTGGAAGCGTTGGTGACGCCCACCCAGCGCGCCTGGCTCTCGTCGATCGCGCCCACCGTGATGATGCGCGTCCGGAAGGGGTGGACCGCATCCGGCTGGAGGCGGGCCGGCGAACAGCCGCAGGCGTCGACGTTCGCGTTGCCCGCCGCAATCACCACGACGAGCCCGGGGTTCATCGCGACGACATCCACGGCGGCGTCGATTGCCGGGATCTCGCTCGCGGCGGTGAAGCTCAGGTTGACGATGGCCGGCGTGACGGCGTTGTTCGCCACCCACTCCAGCGCCGTCACCAGGCGATCCACGGTCGTCCCGAACTCGTTGAACGCCTTCACCGCGCGAAGGTTGACCTTCTTGGCGACGCCATGCGTCTTGCCACCGATGATCCCCGCGACGGCGGTGCCATGCCCGGTGACGTCATCCCCGGTCTGGTTGGGGACGGCGTTGAACACGACCTGGGCGCGCCCCTCGAACTCCAGGTGTGTCGCCCGGAGGCCCGAGTCGATGACGTAGACGTTGACGCCCGTCGCGTCCTCGGCCAGGTAGCTGTTGTCCAGCGGGCGGGCCTCCTGGTCGATCCGATCCAGGTTCCAGTCCGCGGGGCTCTGGACGCCCGAGGGCTGGACGATGCCATTCTCCAGGACGTAGTCCACCTGAGGATCCTCGGCGAGCGCCTGGGCCTGCTCCTCGCTGGCGGAGACAAGCAAGCCACGGAAGGCGGTCTCGTGGGTGGTGAGGACGCGCGCACCGTACTGCCTGGCCAGCGCGCCCGCCGTCGCCGCCATGCTCGACAGACCGCGCCCGGGCTTCTGCTTCAGCACCACCAGGTACTCGCCTGTCACGGGGTTGTCGGCCCGCATCAACCGGCCCGACCCTGACTTCTGAGGCGGCGCGGCGGGCACCCCCACCGAGGCCAGGACGAGGCCCAGGGTGATCCACCTGCTCAAGCTCTTCACGCTTCGCATCTGCTCTCCCTTTCAACCGATGAGTTGGCGGCGCGACCCATCAGGGCGTCACGCCACGGCGCGCCTGTGCTTGAACGCCCAGCTCCCGCTCCTTCACGAGTCGACGCTGGTTGCGCGCGGCGAAGTGCCGCACCAGCTTCTCGAGCGGCGTCCCCTTCGCGGCCTCGACCAGGGCGCCCGCTCTCTCGGGCTCTTGATCCGCGAAGATTTCGAAGAGCTCCATCCGGGTCGCGGCCATCGAGCGCCTGGCGTCCGGCGACAGCTCCGCGGTGAACGAGTCCTCCAGGATGATGCGCTCGACCGTGGACACCAGCCGCGCGCGCGCCGGGTTCTGCCTCCAGGCCAGCGCCTCGCGCAGGTAGTCGATCTGCATCAGGCGCTTGAAGCTGGACTCCAGCGTCTGCTCGGCCTCCGTCGAGGTGCTCAGCGCCCCGCGCAGCCGCTCATACATCCGCGTGTCGGCGAGCAGCGCCTCGTAGTCCTCGCGGCCGTTGGCGTCGAGGAGGACATGCTCGCGGAAGGAGTCGAACCGAGCCAGCTCCGGCTCCGTCTTGAAGATCTCCGCCTTGACCCGGTCGGTGGTGGTGGTGAACTCGCCGGGCTCCCCGTCGTCCCCCCGGGCTGCCGCCGGTGCCTCGGACAGGGGTGACGGGCGAGGCGCGGGGGGGGGCTCCGGCGCGGTGTCACGAGCCAGCGGGGCCGGGGCGGGAGAGACCGGCGCCGGAGCCGCCGTCACGGGGGCGGCGTCCCGCGCGCCGTCGAGCGCCGAGGCGATGAGCGCCAGCCCCGCGAGCCCTGCGACGACGAACGGGTAGAGAGGGCGCTTCATGGGCTCTCCACCTGGGGGAGCACGTCGGCGGGAATGCTCCGGTAGAGGATGATGCGGTTGAGGTAGCCCACCTCGTCGTTCTGGAACCGCACGGAGCCCACCAGGTAGCCCTGGGCCACGAGGATGTTGGACACCCGATCTGTCGTCACCGGCGCGAGGTTGTAGACCTTGCCGAAGAAGGTGGCCTTCTGGATGTCCACGATGGGATCCAGGGTGCCGTCGGCCTTCACCAGCGCGTCGCCCACCTTGAGGGTCTGCGCCTGCACGATGCGGCCCTCGCCGTTGATGACCGGGTGCTCCAGGGTGAGGCGGAGCTGACCGCCAGACCGGGCGGTGATGACGGAGAGCGTGTGCTCCGCGTCCCGGAGCTCTCGCGTGTAGCTGTAGGTGAGGTTCGGCTGGAGCTGGAGCTCATCGAACGTGGAGTCCGGCGTCAGCGTGATCAGATCCTCACGCAGCGCCTCCATCGCCTCCCGGATGGGGAGGTCGCCGTCGGTGAAGAGGAGCTTCTGCTCGGCGGTGTAGCAGGCCGACTCGCAGTAGCCGTTCACATAGAAGGCGGTGAAGGCCGGCTGGGTGCTCTCCTTGTCGAAGTAGAGCCTGCAGTCCGCCAGGTCCATGTGAGGGAAGAGCTGGCGGTTGTCCCCATCGGCGATGTCGGGCGTCGTGCCGAAGGTGGGGTAGAGCGGACGTCCCTTCCTCCGCCACGAGTCGCGTGACCACTGCAGGTAGCCGTCGGTGTCCAGCGCCTGGTAGGTGGGGCCCGAGTTATAGAGAGCAAACATGGCCGCGTTGTTCACCTGGAAGCTCGAGCCCGCGAACGAGCCCTCTCCCACCGAGTTCCGACTCAGGTCCGACTCCAGATAGTCCTTCAGCGTCCCGCCGCTCGCGGAGCTCAGGCCTGTGTTGAACGCGGCCCCCGGGTGCCCGACGTTCTGGTTCAGCGCGCACTTGCGAGCCCACTCGACTCGCAGCTTCGCCGCGTCATTCGTCGACAGGTTGTCGACGGTGCATCGGCCCAGCAGCAGAGGCTGCGCCTGCACCTGTGCTGGCAACACCAGCGCCACCGCCACCAGGGCCATGGCCCCCCAGATATTTCGCGACATCGGGATGTCCTTGCTTGTTCATGCCGCGCCACGCGGCGCGGGAAGCCAGTGAGTGTTGGTTACGGAGAGGCGAGCGGAGTGGAGCCGCGCGTCGTGGGCGTGTTGACGAAGACCGCGGCCGCCCGCCGGAGGTCCGGGCTCGCGTCGTACTGGCTGGCCCAGGCCAACAAGGGCAGGGCCTCGGGCACCAGGGCCCGCTGATCTCCAAGCAGGTGGATCACCTCGTTCCTCACCCCGTCCGCGGGGTCCATGCGCAGCGCCTGCGCCAGGGCGGGCAGCAGGGGCGCCAGGGGCCGGAAGTTGCTGGCGAAGACGGCGGCCTGACGGACCTCCGGGGCCGGATCCTTGAGCAGGTGCCTGGCGAGGAGCTGGTCAGCGCGAGGATCCTCGATGATGCGCAGCGCATTGAGCGCGGCCTGGCGCACCCGGGGATCCTGCGACTGGAGCGCGTCCTCCAGCGTGGCGAGCGCGCTCGGCGAGCGGGTGTTGCCCAGGCTGTTGAGCGCCCCCGCCTGCGCCTCCGCGGTGGAAGCGGAGCGGTAGTCACGGATGAGCTCGCCGACCAGGTCCTCCGCGCCCTTGGGGTCGGTGTCGGTCAGCTGGGCCGCGGCGTTGCCGAGCGCCAAGCTGGCCGTGTCGCGCAGCATCCCGTCCTCTTCGCCTGCCACGCCGCGAAGGGCCTCGAGGCCCTCGGCCGTGGGATCCTTCGCCACGCCCAGCGCGGCCACCGAGTCCATGCGGATGTCATGGGGGATGGAGCGATCACCCGTGACCTCCGCCAGGGCCTGGATGGCCTCGCGGGTGCTGGCCGCGGAGAGCGCGCCGAGCATGGGGCTCGCCGCGAGCGGATCCATTCCCGCGCGGATGATGTCGGGGACCTTCGCGGCCTCGGAGGGGTGGAGCATGAAGAGCGCGCGCAGCCGCTCCAGGGCCATGGAGCGCGCCTCGTCACGAGCCGTGGGCTCCCCGGGGAGCGCGCGCAGCTCCTTGATCAGCGTGTCGAAGTCCTTTCCGCCCAGCACCTGGCGGTACTGATCCATCGGGTCCTGCTCCATGCCCTGGAAGGCGGACATGGCGGCGGAGCTCAGCCAGGCCCGGCGCGCCACGAATGCGCCAATCAACGTCGGGTCCACGCGGCGCTCCAGCAGGCTCAGGCTCAGAGAGGACTCATAGGTGGTGGGGGGCATGGTCTGGCCCGCGTCCACCTCCACCCGCTCCTGGGCATCGAGCGAGCTCGTCCAGAGATCCTGCGCCAGCGCGAAGGTGCTTCGGGCGCTCACGTCGATGCGGACCTGGCCACCCAGCGGCTCGAGCCCCTGAGGGAAAGCCACGTGGGAGTAGGACAGCTTGCGCTTCTCGAAGCGGCCCGGCTCCAGGCGCTGGTACCCGGCGCTGTACCGACCCGTGGTGTCAAACTCCTCCGCCGTCCAGGTGGCGCCCGGCGCTCCGACCACGACGAACTGGGAGCTCGCTACGATGGACCGGAGGATGCCTCGCACGAGCGGGTCGGCCACCTGCTCGAAGTGCGTGAGCGTCACCCGGCCGCTCTTGTCGTGCGTGAGGAAGAAGGGGACCTGCAACGCCGTGGCAAGGTTTTGCTGGACGTCGGGGGCGACAGGGCCATTGTCGCCGACCTCCACCGTCAGCGAGGAGAGCTGCAGGCTCACCCGCGCGTCGACGCGCTCGGCCTCCGCGGAGACGATTCCCACGGTCCACTCGCCCCGGAGGATGAACCGCATGCCGGGCAGCGCCTGCGCGCCAGGCTGGGCGGGGCGGAAGGAGAGCTTCTGCTCAGCGTTCAGGGCGTAGCGGTAGAGCACCCCGGGGATCCACGCCCGCGTCCCCGCTGAGGGACTGGGAGACACGCCCTGGGGCTGCGTCGACAGGCCCGCCACCGCGGGAGCGGCCTGGGGGGACCGCGACGTCTCCGAGGGGGCCACCGCGGCGGACCGGGATGCCCACCCCCAGAGCCCCAGCATGCTCACGAAGAGGAGGGGGAGCCCCACCCCGAGGATCTTGCTGAAGGGCTTGCCGCCCACGTTCACCGACTTCCGCATGGGAAACTCCCGAGTCAGCGGCCCTGGCCGCTTCAGTTCTGGTTGGAAGGACGGGCCCGGCCCCCTCAGCCGAGGAGCCAGCGCCCGGTCATCCCGCCCCGCGCGCGGCCAGCGCCTC
>JAFADT010000116.1 GCA_023424585.1 Pseudomonadota bacterium | reverse complement strand
TCTTCCATCGTCCGCTGGGCGATGAGCGTCCCGCTTCCCTCGAAGGCCTGGATGCCGAACATGGGCCGGTCGAGCTGCAACGCCGCGGACAGCTCGTAGTACGGGAAGATCACCCCGAGGATGGGGTGGACGACGAAGAAGGGCTCTCTCTGCCCCTTCGCCCGGATGGGCACGACGGGCGGGACGGCGCGGCCCAGCGGGGCCTGGCCGCTCACGCCCTGCTTCTGCTTGAGCAGTTGTTCGAGCAGCTTCCGTTTGACCGGGGAGAGGCTCTCCGGCGTCTTGGCGGGGTCGTTCACGGGCTCACCGGGTCATGCGAGTGGGAGGCGCGGCACGGGCCGCCGGCTGCTCCTGGCCCTGGAGGTGCTGGAGCAGCGCCGCCGCCTCCTCGTCCGTCAGGTGCGAGATGCTCTCGAGCAGCTTCTCCGGCTCGTCGCCGAGCTGCATCTGGAGGATGGCGAGCGACATCGCCGCCACCGTCTCGTTCTCCATCAGCGTCTGGATGGAGAGGTCCACGTGGAAGGCGTCTCGCAGCCGGTGGACGAGCTGCGCGGCGATCAACGAGTGGCCACCCAGCTCGAAGAAGTTGTCGTGGACTCCCACCTGCTTCACGCGCAGCAGCTGGGCCCAGATGCCCGCGACCGTCTCTTCGATGGCGGTGCGGGGCGCGGTGTGGCGGCGCTCCGGAGAACGCGCGGTCGAGCCCGGCGCCGGGAGCGCCTTGCGGTCCACCTTGCCGTTGGGCGTCAGGGGCAGGGCGTCCAGCACCACGAAGTCCGTGGGCACCATGTACGGCGGGAGCTGCTCCTTGAGGAAGGTCCGCAGGCCCGCCGCGTCGAGCCCCGCCGGAATCATCGCGCGCGGCTTCCCCCGGCTCGTGCGCACGCCCGGTTGGAAGGCATAGAGCATGTAGATGTAGACCCCGGGCTGCCGCGCGTCCGCCTCGATGATGACCGCGTCGTCCACCTCGAGCTCGTAGCCCCTGGCCTTCAGCAGCTCGCTGGCGTCGCGCAGCAGCTCCTGGCTGTGCACCTCGATGGCGAGCTGGCGGATCTTCGGCCAGTCCTCGTCGCGGATGCCGCGCAGCACGTACAGCTCGCTGCGCTCCACGTCGATCTTCAGCAGGTCGATGCGCGTGATGCCGTGCTCGCGGATGACGTCCGACAAGGGCGTCAGCGCGCACGGGAAGGTCTGCGCGCGGTAGCGCTCCTCGAGCATCGCGTCGAGCTGCGCGTCGGTGAGCTGGCTGGCGGCGCGCTCCCGAGGGTCCAGGTAGTGCAGGAACATGGAGCGCGCTTCCTGGCGATCCGCCTCCACGTCCGCGAAGCGCCCGGAGAGGCCGGACATGAGCGGGTAGAACGTGAACTCCGCCGTCTCGACCTTGTCCGACACGCCCTGGTTGAACAGCTTGACGTTCAGCCCGTGCGCCTCGACGTTGGCCTGGAGCAGCTCGAACGTGGGGGGAATGGGTTCGAAGGCGTAGATCGTCGCGTCGCGGCACTGCTGGCTCGCGAAGAGCGTGAACAGGCCGATGTTGGCGCCCACGTCGAAGATGACGTCGCCGTCCCGGTACGTGAGCCCGTGCTGGAGGTACATCCGGTCTCCGAAGACCTCCTTGGCGATGCCGGCGGTCTGATGGGCCGTGTGGTGGAACACCGTCATCCCGTTGGGGAGCCGGTGGCGTGGGCGGGCGTCGTGCCTGCCGTCCGTGCGCTCGGGGCCCGGGGCGCGCGCGCTGGCGGACGGGACGAGGTACGCCACGAGCCGCGTGTCCCCCGGCACGTCCTCGCGCGCCACCACCACGGACTCCCGGACCCCGGGGTGTCGCTGGAGCGCCGCTTCAATCTCGCCCAGCTCGATGCGGAAGCCGCGCACCTTCACTTGGTGGTCGGCCCGGCCCAGGAACTCGAGCGCGCCATCCGGGCGGTACCGCACGAGGTCGCCGGTGCGGTAGAGGCGCGCCGCCGCGTCGTTGGTGAAGGGGTCGGTGATGAAGCGCTCGGCCGTGAGCGCGGGCTGGCCCAGATAGCCGCGCGCCACGCCCGCGCCGCCGAGGTAGAGCTCTCCCGGCACGCCAGAGGGCACGGGCTGGAGGTGCGAGTCCAGGACGTAGACCTGCGTGTTGGCGATGGGCCGGCCAATGGAGACCGCTCCGTTCAGCGCGTCGAGTGACCAGGTCGTCGACCAGATGGTCGTCTCGGTGGGGCCGTACATGTTGAGGACCCGGCCGGGGACGAGCTCCCGCAGCTGCTGGGCCAGCGCCAGCGGGAGCGCCTCGCCTCCCACCAGCAGCGTGTTCAGCGCGCGGAGGCTCCCGGCGCCCCGCGGGTCCAGGGTGAGCATCCGCGCCAGCGAGGGCGTGCACTGCATGTGGGTGACGCCGTGGCGGAGGAGCTGCGCGGGGATGGAGAAGTCCGCGGGCTCCGCCCCGGCGTGGGCGTGGCTGCGCTCGCGCAGGGTGTTCAGGTGCTCCAGCCCCTTCATGACCGTGCCCGCGTCGATGCCGAAGTCGATGAGGCTCGCGACCTCGTCCACGCCCAGCTCCTCGAGCTGTTCGATCATCGCGCGGCAGCTCTCCGGCGTGCCGAAGAGGCCGCTCTGCTCGAAGTAGCGGTCGAAGGCTCGCGAGAGGAGGGCGTCCAGGTCCTTCGCGCTGAGCCGCTGGGCGTCCGCGTCCTGACCCAGGCTCTGCGCGAGCCGCTTCATCAGGTCGAACGAGGTCCGCAGGTAGTCGAGGAAGGGCGCCCTCACGGTGTCGCGGACGGTGTCGCGATCCGCGCCCACGAAGGTGTGCAGCATCAGGGTGATGTGACCTCCCTCGGGACCGTGCCCGTGGCGCTTCCAGGCCTCGCGGTACAGCGTGAACTTGTCGCGCAGCTGCTCCAGGCTCTGGCCGAGCAGGTGGGTGAGGACGTTGGCCCCGAGCTGACCCGCGAGCTCGAAGGTCTCCGGGTTGCCCGCCGCGGTCAGCCACACCGGCAGCCGCGGCTGCAAGGGCCTGGGCCGCAGCGTCACCTCCACGTCCGCGCCGTTGGGGTCCTTGCGGTGGAGCGTTCCTCCGCTCCACAGGTCGCGGAGGGTCTGGAGGCCCTGGAGCATCACCTGCTTGCGGTCCGCGTAGTGCTCGGGGGCCAGCACGAAGTCGTTGGCCTGCCAGCCGGTGGCGAAGGAGACGCCGGCGCGGCCGTGGCTCAGGTTGTCCACCACCGACCAGTCCTCGGCGACGCGGATGGGGTTGTGGAGCGGGAGCACGACGCTGCCCGCGCGGATCTTCACCTGCCGGGTGAGGGTCGCCAGCGCCGCCGCGAGCACGGCGGGGTTCGGATAGAGGCCCCCGAAGTCGTGGAAGTGGCGCTCGGGCGTCCACACGGCGGAGAAGCCGTGCGTGTCCGCGAACCTCACGGCGTCGAGCAGCAGCTCATACTTGTCCTGCTGCTGCGTGCGGTCCTCCGAGTTGGCGAAGAAGAAGAGGCTGAAGTCGAGCTTGCGCGCGGCGGAAGCGCGCCGGGCGGGCCGCGGCGCGGAGAAGAAGCTCTCCGCCTCCCCCTGGATGACCACGCGGTCTCCGCGCGTGAGGGGCCATAGCAGCTCGAGGATGGAGATGTCGAACGACAGCGTGGTGACCGCCAGCCACGTGCGCGCCGGCCCGTCGCCGAGCAGCGGGTCCATCGCGGTGAAGAAGCTGAGGGCCTGCCGGTGCTCGATCATCACCCCCTTGGGCCTGCCGGTGGAGCCCGAGGTGTAGATGACGTAGGCGAGGTGGTGCGGCGCGCTCTGGGATTCGGGCGGCGCCTCCGGGTGGCGGCAGAGCTCCGCTCGCTGCGTGTCGAGGCACACGACGTGCGGGGTCGGCGGCAGGCGGTCGCGCAGCCGCTCCTGGGTCACCAGCACCGAGGCGCTGGCGTCCGAGGCGATGAAGGCCAGGCGATCCGCGGGGAAGGCGGGATCCAACGGCAGCCAGGCGCCACTGGCCTTGAGGATGCCCAGGACGCCCACCACCATGTCGAGTGAGCGCTCGAGGCACAGCGCCACGGGCTCGTCCGCCTTCACTCCCAGCGCTCGCAGGTGGTGGGCGAGCTGGTTGGCCCGGACGTCGAGCTGTCGGTAGGTGAGCCGCTGGTCCTCGAAGAGGAGGGCGACCGCGTCGGGCGTCCTCGCCACCTGGGCCTCGAAGCGCGCCTGGATGCTCGGGTCCTCGGGCAGGGGGAGCCGGGTCTCGTTCCGGGTCACCACCAGCTCGTGCCGCTCCTGCGCGGTGAGCAGGGGCAGGGTGGACAGGGGTTGATCCGGCGCGGCCACCGCCGACGCGAGCAGCCGCTCCAGGTGGCCCACCATCCGCGCCGCCGTGGCGGGCTCGAACAGGTCGGTGTTGTACTTGAGCACGCCGAAGACGGAGTCCCGGGCCTCGATCATCTCCAGCGCCAGGTCGAACTGTCCCTCCTGCTGCGGCATGAACAGCGGCTCCACCTCCAGCCCGCCCAGCTCCTCGCGCACGCCCGCGTCTCCCGGCGTCAGCAGCCGCACCACGCGCTGCGAGGTGGACTGCGGGCGCTGGAACATGAAGGCCGCCTGGAAGAGGGCGGTGCGGCTCTTGTCCCGCTCCGGTTGGAGCCGCTCGACGAGCATCGCGAAGGGGAAGTCCTGGTGCTCGAGCGCCTCCAGCACCGTCTTGCGCAGCTGCCCCATTAGGGACCGGAAGGACGGGCTTCCGGACAGGTCTCCGCGCAGGACCACCGGGTTGACGAAGTTGCCCACCGTGCTGGCGAAGCGCCGCTCACCCCGGCCGCTGCCCGCCGTCGGCGAGCCCACGAGGATGTCGTCCTGGCCGCTGTAGCGGTGCAGGAGCGCCTGATACGCGGCGAGCAGCGCGACGAAGAGCGTCGTCCCCTCCGCCTGGGCCAGCGCCTTGAGGCGCGCGGTCAGCTCGGGCGGGAGCTTCAGTCCCTGCGACGCCCCGTGGTGGCGGTGGACGGGCGGACGGGGATGATCCGTGGGCAGGTTCAGCGCGGGCAGGCTCCCGGAGAGCTTCTGCTTCCAGTACTGCCAGTGCCGCTCGCCGGTGGGGCCCGCGAGCAGCTCGGCCTGCCAGCGGGCGAAGTCGGCGTAGGTGCCCGCGACCGGCGGGAGCGCCACCGGGGTGTTGGCGCGCATGGCGGGGTAGAGCTGGTGCAGCTCCTCCACCAGCATCCACAGCGACCAGCCGTCGAACACCAGGTGGTGCACGTTCAGCAGGAGCGCGTGGTCCCGCTCGGAGCGGGAGAACAGGTGCGCGCGGAACAGCGGCCCCTGCTGGACGTCGAACGGCTGGCGATAGGCGTCCCGCAGCTTCTCTTCCAGCGCGTCCCACGCCGCGCCGGTGGCGTCGACGTGCTCGAAGTGGACATCGCGGTGCCCGGCGACCTCCTGCGCTGGCTCGCCGTCACGCACCGGCAGCGCGGTGCGCAGGGCCGGGTGGCGATCCACGAGCGCTTGCAGGGCCCGGCGCAGGGCCGCGACGTCCACGGCGGAGTGGATGCGGGCGCTGAAGGCGACGTTGTAGGCCGCGCTCTTCGGCGCCAGCTGGTTCACGAACCAGAGGCTCTTCTGGTTGTAGGACAGCGGGTGGGTGGCGCGGTTGCGGGAGGCCTCCTGCCGCAGGAGCCGCTCCAGGAAGGAGCGTTTTTCATCGGCGGAGAGGCCCTCCAGGGGGGGACGGTTCGTGCTCATGACGTGGGTTCGCTTTCCTGCGTCTGGCGGGCCAGGAGGGTCTTGAGCAGCTCCTCCACGCCCGCGTCGCTCAGTTCATTCAGTCCTGCGAGGGTCTGTCCCAGGTCCTCTGGAATGGCCTCGGGCGCCGCTGCCGCGCTCGTCGGCCTGGAGGCACTGGCGTCGTGGGAGGCCCGGGCCTCCGGCAGCCGCGCGAGCACTCGCGCCGCGAGCGTCGTCACGTCGCCGGCTTCGAGGAAGTCCACCAGCGCGACGTCGACTTCGAGGTCGCTCTTCACGCGGCTTCGCAGCTCGAACGCCATCAGCGAGTCCAGGCCGAGGTTGCTCAGCGGCTGCTCCAGGTCGAGCTGCTCCGGCTGGAGCAGCAGGGCGCGCGCGACCTGCTCCTGGAGGTAGCCGACGAGGAGCGGCTGACGTTCACCCGCCGGCGCTTCGCGCAGCCGCCGCAGCGTGGCCGAGCCCTGCTTCTCGGCCCGGGGCGCCGCGACGGGGGCCGCGTCCTCGAGCTCCGCCAGCAGGGGCCGCTGCTTGCGGACGTTGTAGAGGGGCTTGAAGCGCGCCCAGTCCACCCGGGCCACCGTGGCCTGCACCGCGCCCGCGCCCACCAGGTGCGCCATCGCGGTGAAGCCCTGCTCCGGGGTCAGGGCTTCGAGGCCGGTCTGCTTCAACCACTGGTCGAACCCCGCGTCGACCATGCCGCCACCGGCCAGGAGGCCCCAGTTGACGGTCAGCGCGGGCAGCCCCTGCGCGCGCCGCTCGTGCGCCAGCGCATCCAGGAAGCTGTTCGCCGCCGCGTAGTGGGCCTGCCCCCGGCTTCCCCAGATGGAGCTGGCGGAAGAGAAGGCGATGAAGAAGTCCAGCGGCTGCTTCCGGGTGTGCCGGTGCAGCACCCAGGCTCCGCCCACCTTCGGATGCAGCGTCGAGCTGAGCCCCCGGGCGGTGGCCTCTTGCAGGTCGCGGTAGGCCTCGCCCGTCACGCCCGCCGCGTGGATGACTCCGCGGAGGGGCGGCAGGGTCGCCGCGACGTCTTCGAGGATGCTGCCCATGCGGGTGGTGTCACCCACGTCGGCCGCTTCGAGCCGCACCGTGGCTCCTGCCGCCTCCAGGGCCTGGATGGTGGCGACGCGCTGCCTCAGCTCCGGGGGAAGGGCGGCGTCCGCCCAGTGCTCCCGGGCAGGGAGCGCGCGGCGTCCCACGAGCACCAGGTGGCGTGCCCCCTGCGCCACCATCCATTGGGCGAGCCGCAGCCCGAGGAAGCCCAGGCCGCCGGTGATGAGGTAGGTGGCCTGGGCCTGGAGGGTGAGCGGTGGAGCGGTGGTGGCGCTGGCGCGGGTGAGCCGCGCGCCGTAGCGCTGGCCTTCGCGCCAGGCGATGAGCTCTTCGTCCTCCGGCTCCCAGAGCTCGTCGAGCAACGTCTCGGCGCTCTCCCGCGGATCCGATGCGGGTGACAGGTCGATGAGGCCGCCCCAGCGCTGGGGCTCCTCGAGCGCGAGCACCCGACCCATGCCCCACAGCGGCGCCTGGGTGATGGCGACCGGGTCCGGTCCCGGCCTGATCGCCTGCGCGCCTCGCGTCACGGCCCACACCGACGTGGACACCTTTCGGCGCGCGAGGGCTTGCATCAGGTGCAGCAGGCCTTGGCTCCCGTGGCGCGCGGCCGCTTCAACGGCTTCGGTCTCCTCCACCGTCACGCCTTGCTCGTTGGCACGCTCCTGGGGGCGGGCATCCAGGCTCCACAGGTGCACGACGCGATGCAGGGGCGGCTGGCCTGGTTCGCTTACGGCCTCCAGCAGGCGGTCGAAGTCCTCTGGCCGGGTGGGATCCACTCGCGGCGCTCCCGGCGCGGCCGTGCCGGCTGGGAGCACGACGGTGCAGGTGGCCCCTCGCGCACGGAGCGCGTCCGCCAACCGGTGGCCGGTGCCTTGTGCGTCCGCGAGGATGAGCCACGGGCCCTCGGCCGCGCGCGCGGGTGTGGAGTCGCGTGCCGCGCGGGCCAGCACCACCGCCTGCTGGGCGGGCTCGTCGCTGCCGGGGAGCCGGGTCGGGAGGCTGGCGACGTCGGGGAAGCCGCGCTGTCGCAGCAGCGCCTCCCAGCGGCGGGCCGCCAGGAGCGGATGGTCTGGCCGCAGCTCCACGTCGGTGAAGCGCCACCAGCCGGGCGTCAGGCCAAAGGTCAGGTCGAGCCAACGCACCGGCGCCGTTCCTTCGAGGAGCACCAGCAGGCCTCCCGGCGCGAGGAGCTGACGCAGGTGCTCCAGCGTGCGCTGGAGGTCGCCCGTCGCGTGCAGCACGTTGGCCGCCACGATGAGGTCGTGGCGGTGTGGCTCGAAGCCCTGCTCGGTGGGGGGCCGCTCGATGTCGAGCACCTGGTAGTCCACGAACGCCCACGGCTGGAGCTGGGGCTTCGCCTTGGCGACGAGCAGCGGGGAGACGTCCGTGAAGAGGTAGTCCGTCCGGTGGGCCGGGAGGATGGGGAGGACGTGACGGGAGGTGCCGCCCGTGCCTCCGCCCACCTCCAGCACGCGGAGCCTTCGCCCCTTGGGGAGCTCCTCGATGGCCGTCGCGATGGCGCGCTGGACCAGGGCATTCATCGCCCGTGCACCCGGGGTGTCGGTGTAGATGGCCGCCGTCGTGGTGTCGTCCTCGGGGAAGAGGAGCGACAGGGGATCCCTCCGTCCCTGGAGCACCTCGGCGAGCTGGGTCCCGCAGCGGTCGAGCAGCGTGAGCTCCGCCTGGATGGCGGGGGCGCTGGCCCGGAGCTCGAGCACCCGGCTCCGCGCGTCCGGCGTGGGCATCGCCTTCAGCACCTCCCAGCCGGCTCCCGCGCGGCGCAGGACGCCATCCTCGGTGAGCATGTCGAGGAGTCGGCCCAACAGCCGGTGATGCTGCCGCGTCACGCCAGCGCGCTCCGCGAGGGGCTCCAGCGCGATGGGCTCGCCGGGCTGGAGCGTCACGCCGAGCCGCGCGAGCGCCTGGAGCACGTATTCCGAGGACAGCGGTTCGAGCTCCCGCAGTTGAGCCGCGTAGGCACGGAAGTCCTCCTGCGCGAAGAGCGCATCCACCTGCGCGGCGAGCCGCTGGGAGAGGGCTTCGGGCGCGGGCAGGAAGTCGGGCGGCGGCGCGTGGCGGCGCTCGCGGGGACGCCACGTGAGCTCGTAGAGGCTCTGCGCGAGCGCTGGCGTGAGCGCGGTGCCCTGGAGGGCTCGCATGTCCACGCGCTTGAGCATCATGCCCTCCACGGTGGCGACGCGCGCCCCGTCCTCGGTGAGCAGCGTCAGGTCCACGGTGTGGGTCAGCCGCCCCGCATCGAGCGCGGGCCGGACGCGCGCGTGGCTCCAGAGCACGGGCGTCGGAGGCCGATGCACGCGCAGGTGCTCGAAGCCCACCGGCAGGTAGGGCTCGTTGCGGCCGTCGTCCTCGAAGGCGGAGGCCAGGACCTGGAGGCAGCCATCCAGGAGCACCGGGTGGAGCACGTACCCCGCTTCCTCGTGCGCGTTCCCGTCCGGGAAGCGGACGCGGGCGAGCGCTTCACGTGGGCGCCTCCAGAGCCGCTCGATGCCCTGGAAGGCCGGGCCGTAGTCGACTCCGTGCTCGCGCGCGGTCCGGTAATACGACTCGGCGGGCAGCTCGTCGGTGAGCGTGGCCTGGAGCGCCTTCAGGTCCACCGGCGGCAGGGCGTCGCTCGGCTCGCGGCGGCGCACCGTCCCGGACGCATGGAGCGTCCACTCCGGGTCCTCCGCTCCCTCCGGCGCCGAGAGGATGCGGAAGCGGAGCGAGTCTCCCTCCGGCGGTGACAGCACCGTCTGGACGGTCCGCGCCGTGCCCTGCGGGAGGACCATCGCGTGCTGGATGAGGACGTCCCTCAGCACGAGCTCGGAGGTGCCCAGGAGCGCTTTCCCGGCCGCGAGCGCCATGTCGAGGTACGCGGCGGCGGGGACCACCGCCTGATCAAAGACGCGGTGGTCGCGGAGGTACGACGGGGCGTCCTCGCACAGCCGGGCCTCGTACTGGAGGTCGCTCAGGGCCGAGCGCAGCCTCGCTCCGACCAGCGGGTGCAGGGCGCGGCCCGCGCGTTGGGCCGGGCCCCCGCTGGAGGTGCCGGGCGCGGTCTCGCCAAGCCCTTCGAGCCAATAGCGCTGGCGCTGCCACGGATAGGTCGGCAGCGCGACGCGTCGTCGTGGGTGGCCCTGCTCGAAGGCGGACCAGGAGATGGGCGTGCCGAGGACATGGAGCCTGCCGAGCGCTTTGAGCAGGACCTGCCACTCCGGAGCGCCGGAGCGCAGGCTGGGCAACCAGATGCCCGCGTCGGAGGGCACGCAGTCGCGCCCCAGTCCCAGCAGCGTCGCCTTGGGGCCGATCTCCACGAAGATGCCGCACCCCTCGGCGTGCAGCGTCCGCATGCCCCGGTCGAAGTCCACCGGCGCCAGGACGTGGCGGCACCAGTAGTCGGCCGTGGCCACGTCGTCCCCCGCGAGCACGCCGGTCACGTTGGAGACGAGCGGCAGCGCGGGAGGCGCGTAGGTCACCTGCCGGGCGACGCGCTCGAAGTCGGCCAGCATGGGCTGCATCAGCGGGGAGTGGAAGGCGTGGGACACCTTGAGCGGTGTCACGCGGATGCCCTGGGCTCGCAGTGTGGCGCCGGCCTCGTGGATGGCTGCCTGGGTGCCGGAGAGGACGACGCTGCGCGGGCCGTTGAGGGCCGCGAGGGACAGGGTGGTGGGGTGCGCCGCGAGCAGGGGCGCGACCTTCCCGGCCTCCGCCATCACCGCGAGCATCTCGCCCCCGGGCGGCAGCCGCTGCATCAGCCGGCCCCGCGCGGAGATGAGCTTCAGGCCGTCCTCGAAGCTGAAGACGCCCGCCACGCAGGCGGCGGCGTACTCGCCGACGCTGTGCCCCATGACCATGGCGGGCTCGACGCCGAACTCGCGCCAGAGCGAGGCCAGGGCGTATTCGAGCGCGAACAGCGCGGGCTGGGTGTAGCCGGTCTCGTCCAGCGCTCCGTCCGCGTCCGGCGCGAAGAGCACGTCGAGCAGCGGACGAGCGAGGTGGGGCCGCACGGCCTCCGCGCACGTGTCGAGGAGCCTCCGGAACGTGGGCTGTGTCTCGTAGAGCTGCCGCCCCATCCCGGCGTACTGCGACCCCTGGCCGGAGAAGAGGAAGGCGACGCGCGGCCGGCCGGTGGTCCGGGCCTGCCCCGTGAAGAGGCCCGCGGACTCGCGGCCCGCGGAGAACGTCGCCAGCAGCTCCCGCGCCTGCTCTCGCGAACCGGCCACGAGCGCCAGCCGGTGGGCATGGTGCGAACGGCCCGCCGCCGCGGAGAAGCAGATGTCCGCGAGCCGCGCGTCCGTCGCGGCCAGGTGCGCCTCGAAGCGGCTCGCCTGTTGCTCCAGCGCCTGGTGCGTGCGCCCCGAGAGCACCAGGACGTGCAGGGGCCGGTCGGAGGCCGTCTCCGGAGACTCGACGGGGGGCGCCTCCTCCAGCACCACGTGGGCGTTGGTGCCGCTGAAGCCGAAGGAGCTGACGCCAGCCCGCCGCGCGCCTTCGCGCACGGGCCAGTCCCTCGGCGTCGTGGGCACCTCCACGGGCAGCCGCTCCCAGGGGATGTGCGGGCTCGGGGTCTTGAAGTTCAGGTGGGGCGGGTGCTCGCGGTGCTGGAGCGCGAGCACCACCTTGAGGATGCCCGCGATGCCCGCGGCGCCCTCCAGGTGGCCGAGGTTCGTCTTGGCCGAGCCGATCAGCAGCGGCCCCCCGGTGCGGCCAGGACCGAAGACGGCTCCGAGCGCGCCGACCTCGATCGGATCCCCCAGGGAGGTCCCCGTGCCGTGCGCCTCCACGTAGTCGATGTCCTGGGGCCTGAGTCCTCCGCGGGCCAGGGCCTGCCGGATGACGGCCTCCTGCGAGGGGCCGCTGGGGACGGTGAGGCCGCCGCTCGGGCCGTCCTGGTTGACGCTCGAGCCCCGGATGAGCGCGAGGATGGGATCGCCCGCCGCGCGCGCGTCACCCAGCCGCTTGAGGACGATCATCCCGCAGCCTTCGCCGCGCACGAAGCCGTCCGCGGACGCGTCGAAGGTCTTGCAGCGCCCGTCCGGCGCCAGCATGCGGGCCTTGCAGAAGGTGATGCCCACCTGGGGCGCGAAGATGACGTTCACCCCTCCCGCGAGCGCGAGGTCGCACTCCCGGTCGCGCAGGCTCTGGCAGGCGAGGTGGACGGTGACCAGCGACGAGGAGCACGCGGTGTCCACCGTCATGCTCGGCCCCGTCAGGCCCAGCGCGAACGAGAGGCGGCCGGAGGCCACGCTGAGCGCGCCGCCGGTGCCGAAGTACGCGTCGATCCGCGCCGGTGGCACCTTGCCCAGGGAGGTGGCGTGCTCGAAGTTGCTCACGCCCAGGAACGTCCCCGTCTGGGTGCCGTAGAGACGCTCGGGGGGGAGCCCGGCCCGCTCGAGCGCCTCCCAGGTCACTTCGAGCAGCAGGCGCTGCTGCGGGTCCAGGCTGGTGGCCTCGCGAGGGGAGATCCCGAAGAACTGCGGATCGAACCCGTCCACCTTCCCCAGGAAGCCGCCGTAGCGCGTGTACATCTTCCCAGGCGCATCCGGATCCGGGTCGTAGTACGCGTCCACGTCCCAGCGATCCGGGGGCACCTCGACGATGCCGCTGCCGCCTTCGCGCAGCAGTTGCCAGTACCGCTCGGGGGTGTCGGCGCCGCCGGGGAAGCGGCAGCCCATGCCGATGATGGCGATGGGCTCGCGCCGTGCGGCCTCGACGGCGTCGAGCTGGCCTTGCAGCCGCTCCAGCTCGACCAGGGCGTTCTTCATCAGGGACCGGTAGTCCCGTCCTTCTGCGCTCGTGCTCATGACGCGCGACCTCGTTGAAGCGCTGCGAGCTTCTGGGACAGCAGGTTCGCCAGCTCGTCCTGTGAGAGCGCGTCGAGCTCCTCGGGACTGGCGGCGGGTTCGGAGCCGATGGTGGATGGGGCCTCGGGGGCCTCCGGCACGGCGCCGGAGAGCTCGGCCAGCAGGTGCTCGACCAGCGCGTCCAGGGTGGGGAAGTCGAAGATGAGCGTGGAGCGGAGCGTGTGGCCCACCTGGGCCTCCAGCTGGTTCTTCAGCTCCACCGCCATCAGCGAGTCCGCGCCCAGGTCGAAGAACCGTTGGCGCGGGCCCAGGTCGTCGGCGCGCAGCCCCAGCACGCGGGCCACGAGCGCCTTCGCCTGCCGTTCGAGCACCGCCTTCCGCGCCCCGGGGGCCGCCGCCTCGAACTGCTTGAGGATGTGCGGGATGGGCGCCGCCGGCTGGCGCTTCTCGCGGGTGAAGCGCTCCAGGAAGGGCGCGGCTCCCGCGCGCGCTTCGAGCCGGGCCCAGGTCGCCGGGAGCACGCCCACCTGCGGCGCGTCCTGTTCGAGCAGGCTGCTCAGCACCTGAAGGCCGTGCTCGGGTGAGACGGTGCCGAGCCAGTCCGAGGCGGCGCGGCGTTGGGCGCCCGCGGCGGCCATGCCGGCACCGCTCCACGGCCCCCAGTCGATGCTCAGCGCGGGAAGGCCGAGCGCCCGGCGGCGGTGGGCCAGCGCATCGAGGAAGGCGTTGGCCGCGGCGTAGTTGCCCTGGCCGGGCGCTCCGAGCAGCGCCGCCGCCGACGAGAAGCAGACGAAGAAGTCCAGGGCCAGCCCCCGCGTCTGGACGTGGAGGTTCCACGCGCCAGCCGTCTTCGGGGCCAGGACCCGGGCGAAGCGCTCCCAGCTCTGGCGGTCGAGGACGCCGTCGTCGAGGACGCCGGCCGCGTGGACGACGCCCGCGAGCGGCGGCATCCCGGAGGGCAGGGACGCGAGCGCGTCCGAGAGCGCTCCGGCTCGCGAGACATCCGCGGCCACGACGTGCACTCGCGCTCCTTGCTGGTCGAGCGCCTGAAGTTCGATCCGCGCCTGACTGGAGGGCGGGGCGCGCCCGAGCAGCACCAGGTGACGCGCGCCCTTCGCGACGAGCCACTTCGCCACTTCGAGCCCCAGCGCGCCCAGGCCGCCGGTGACGAGGTAGCTGGCCTGCTCCCGAATGGTGACCGCCCGCGGCGGCGTGGTCGTGCGGTGCGCGGCGAGCCGGGCGACGAAGCGCGCTCCGGCGCGGTAGGCGAGCTGATCCTCGCCGTCCGTGGACTCCAGCGCTTCGACCAGCGCGGGGACGTCCCCGGCGGAGGCTTCGGCGGGAAGGTCGATGCGGACGCACGACAGCTCCGGGTGCTCCAGCGCGAGCACCCGCCCCAGCCCCCAGAGCGGTGCATGTTCGGCATGCGGGGGTGGCGAAGCGTCGCCGACCGCCTGGGTGCCGCGCGTCACCAGCCAGAGGCGCGGGGCGCGAGCGAGCCCCGCCCGCGCCAGGGCCTGCACGAGGTGCAGGACGCTGCCACAGCCGAGCTGCTGCGCGCGCTCCAGCGCCGAGAGCGCGTCGGGCGCCTCCTCGCGCACGGAAGGCGCGGCGAGGCTCCAGAGGTGGACGACGCCCGCGAGGGTCCTTCCCTGGAGGGCCAGGCCCTCGAACAGCCGCGCGAAGTCCTCGGGGCGCGAGGGGTCGAGCTGGAAGTGGGTCTCGTCGAGTCGCGCATGGGCTTCACCCACGCTCACCCGGATGCACGGCTCGCCCCTGTCCTCCGCGTAGCGGGCGAGCCCATCTCCGAGCACGCCTTCGGACGTGAAGACCAGCCAGGGTTGGGCACCGCCGAGCGCGGGCGCCTTGCGGGCCGCGGGCGCCAGGGGCCGGGGCTCCCAGGTGGGGGCGTACAGCCACTCCGCGTGGCTCGGGCGCAAGGCGCGCTCCAGTGCCCCGAGGCTTGCCTGCTGGTACTGGAGCCCTTCAATGACCGCGATCTCCTCGCCTGCGTCGCCGAGCAGGCGCACGTCGAGGAAGACGTTCGTTCCCTGGCCGCGCCGCATGCGCGCGTGACACCAGAACCGTTCGCCCACGGGCTTCGTCAGGAAGCGGAACCGCTTGATGCCGAAGGGGACGTAGGTGCCCTCGTTCCCGCCGGGGATCATCCCGCCGAGGACCTGGAAGCATCCGTCCAGCAGGATGGGGTGGAGCTGGTGGTCCCGCGCGTCCCCCAGGGTCGCGGGCAGCCGCAGCTCGCACACGGCCTCGTCGTTCCCCCGCCACAGCGCCTGGATGACCTGGAAGCGCTCACCGAGCCGGGCCTCGTGCTGGCCCATCACTTCGTAGAAGGCGGCTCCGGTGCGCTCCTCTCCACAGCGGGCCCGGACCTCTTCGGGCGACGCGTGGGGCTGCGCTCCCGCCGCGCCCCGGTCCGGCCAGCCCAGGCTTCCGGTGGCGTGGACGGAGAAGGACTCGTCACCCGTCAGGCTGTCTCCCTTAAGGCTGATCAGCTTGAAGGTGGCTTCGCTCCCGGTCCCCGGTGTGAGGATCACCTGGACCGTGCGCTGACCGGCGTCGGGCAGCGCCAGCGCCTGGGGGAACAGGACGTCGCGCAGGGTGCAGGACGCGGCTCCGAAGGCCAGCTCCGCCGCCGCCACGAGCATCGACACATGGCTGGCGCTGGGCACGACCACGATGCCGTGGATGCGGTGGTCGTCCATGTAGGGCAGCGTGTCGACGCCCAGGCGGGACTCGAAGCCGAGCTCCTTCACGAGCGGCGAGCGCAGCGCGCGGTGCAGCAGCGGGTGGAGCGCGGTGCCCCCCGTGGACGGCCCCTCGGCGCGGTCGGGGCCGGTCGGGAGCTCTAGCCAGTAGCGCTCACGCTGGAAGGGGTAGGTCGGCAGCGGCACCCGTCGGCGCTGCGCTCGCGACTCGATGGACTCCCAGTCCACGGAGGCCCCCCGGGCATACAGCTCGCCCACGGCGCGCAGCAGGGACGTCCACTCCGGCTGGCCCGGGCGCAACGTCGGCACCCAGCGGTGACGCGAGTCCGGCAGGCAGGCCCGCCCCATCCCCAGCAGCGTGGGCCGGGGGCCGATCTCCACGAACGTGTCGCAGCCGAGCTGCTCCAGGGCCGCCATGCCCTCGGCGAAGCGGACGGGCTCGCGCGCGTGGCGGACCCAGGCGTCGGCGGAGGGAGGCTCCGCCGGCAGCAGCGCGCCGGTCAGGTTGGAGACCCAGCCGAGGCGCGGCGCCGCGTAGCGCACCTGGCGGGCGACGCGGGCGAAGTCCTCCAGCATCGGCTCCATCAGGGGCGAGTGGAAGGCGTGGGACACGTTGAGCGGCGCCACCCGCACGCCCTCCGCCTGGAGCGCGGCGACCACCTGCCGCATGGCACGGGCGTCTCCCGAGAGGACGGTGCTGTCAGGACCGTTGATCGCGGCGAGGGACACGCGGTCCGCGACGTCTCGCAGCGCGGGCAGCACGCGCTGGACGCTGGCCGCCACGGAGACCATCGCGCCATCGCGAGGCAGGGCCTGCATCAGCCGCCCTCGGGCCGCGATCAGCTTCAGGCCGTCCTCGAGGCTGAACACGCCCGCGAGGCACGCGGCGGCGTACTCGCCCACGCTGTGGCCCATGACGAACGCTGGCTCCAACCCCCAGGACTTCAGCAGCGAGGCCAGCGCGTACTCCACGACGAAGAGGGCGGGCTGGGTGAAGCGCGTGTCGTCCAGCCGCGAGGCCTCCGCTCCTTGCGCGAAGAGCACCGGCAGGAGTGACTCCCCCAGGTGGGGCCGCAGCAGGGCGTCGCACTCCTCCACGGTCCGGCGGAACTCGGGCTCGGCGTCGAAGAGCTGCTGGCCCATCCTCGCGGACTGGGCGCCCTGGCCGGTGAAGAGGAACGCGAGCTTGGGCGGCGTCGCGCCATCGCCCGCGACCGCGGCGGTGGACTCCCGCCCTTCACTGAACGCGGACAGCGCCTCCCGGGCCTCGGAGGGGGTCGCCGCCGTGACGGCCAGCCGATGCGGAAACGGGGAGCGGCCCGTGCCCGCGGAGTAGCAGACGTCCGGGAGGGGCACGGTCGGGTGCGCGTCGAGGTGGGCCGCGTAGGACCGTGCCAGCTCGCGCAGCGCCGGCTCGGTGCGCGCCGACAGGGGCAGCAGGTGCGCGGGGCGTGCTCGTGGTGGCTCCCCGCTGGTGGAGACCGCCCCCGGGCGCGCCGGAAGGGCATCGGTGGAGGGCGCTTCCTCGAGCACCACGTGGACGTTGGTGCCGCTGAACCCGAACGAGCTCACGCCCGCGAGCCGGCGTCCCTGCCCGGCGGGCCAGGGCAGCAGCCCGGTGGCGACCTCCAGGGGTAGCCGCTTCCAGGGGATGTGCGGGCTGGGCCGCTGGAAGTGCAGGCTCGGCGGGAGCGCCTCGTGCTTCAGGGCCAGCACGACCTTGAGCAGGCCCGCGATGCCCGCGGCGTTCTCCAGGTGCCCGACGTTGCTCTTCACCGAGCCGATCACCAGCGGCCGGCTCCGGGCGTGGCTCGCGCCGAACACCGCGCCCAGGGCCCCCGCTTCGATGGGGTCTCCCAGCGCCGTGCCCGTGCCGTGCGTCTCCACGAAGCGCACCTGCGCCGGCTCCACCCCGCCGTTCTCCAGGGCTCCGCGGATGACGGCCTGCTGCGCCGGGCCGCTCGGGACGGTGATGCCTCCGCTGGGGCCGTCCTGGTTGACGGCGGAGCCTCGGATGAGGGCCAGGATGGGGCTGCCATCCGCCAGGGCGTCCGACAGCCGCTTGAGCACGACCATCCCGCAGCCCTCGCTGCGCACGTAGCCGTTCGCCGCGGCGTCGAAGGGCTTGCAGCGGCCGTCCGGGGCCAGCATGCGGGCCCGCGAGAAGTTGACGAAGAGCTGGGGCGACAAGAGCAGGTTCACCCCGCCGGCCAGGGCCAGGTCACACTCGCCGCTGCGCAGGCTCTGGCAGGCGAGGTGCACGGTCACCAGCGCGGACGAGCACGCGGTGTCCACCGCCATGCACGGGCCCACCAACCCGAGCGTGTAGGACAGGCGCCCCGCCGCGACGCTGAGCGCGTTGCCCGTGCTCAGGTAGGCGTCGATGCGCGAAGGGTCCTGCGTGCCCAGCAGCCGCTGCGCGTACTCCGAGTTGCCGATGCCCACGAAGACGCCCGTCTGGCTCTTGAAGAGCCGGGAGGGGGCCTGCCCCGCGTGTTCGAGCGCCTCCCACGTCACCTCCAGCAGCAGCCGCTGCTGGGGATCCAGGCTCACCGCCTCGCGAGGCGTGATGCCGAAGAACTGGGGATCGAAGCCGTCGATCCGCTCGAGGAACCCGCCGTGGCGGCTGCTCATCTTCCCGGGCGCGTCCGGATCCGGGTCGTACCAGGCGTCGATGTCCCAGCGGTCCTCGGGCACCTCGCGGATGGCGTCGACCCCGTCGCGCAGCAGGCCCCAGAAGGCCTCCAGGTTCCTGGCGCCGGGGAGCCGGCACGAGGCGCCGGTGATGGCGATGGGCTCGGCGTTGAGCAGCGCGGCCTTGGAGCGCAGCTCCCGGGCCGCGAAGGCGAGCTTCAGCGGGGACATCTGCGAGATGCGTTGGGTGAGGCTGCT
>JAFADT010000092.1 GCA_023424585.1 Pseudomonadota bacterium | reverse complement strand
CCCCCACCCTGCCCGCCCTGTACGTCACGCTCGCGTGGTTCCTGCGGGGCGTGGGCCAGGGCGCGGCGTGCCACTACGTGCAGGAGGTGCTGCTGGGCGCGAAGGCGGAGCCGTCCGTGCGCCAGTCGCTGCGCGCGGCGCTGTCGCGGCTGCCGGCCCTGTTCATCGCGGTGGCGTACCTGGCGTGCTTCAACGTGCTGACGCTGACGTTCACGCTGGGCATCTCGCTGTTCCTGCTCTCCGCGCAGGGCGTGGGCTACGCCGTGACGATGCAGGGCCGGGGCAGCCCCCTGAAGCTGTACGGCCTGGGCGCGCGCCTGCTGGGCCCCTCCCGCGGGACGGCCACCGCGGTGCGCTGGCTGATGAGCGTGCAGGTGCTGGTGTTCCTCAACCTGCACGTGGGGCTCAACTTCCTCCTGTACCTCGGGCGGCAGCTCGTGGGCATCGACCTGACGTTCGCGGAGCGGTTCGCGTCGCTGGACAACCCGCCGTGGCTCGTGTTCCTCGCCGCGACGACGTTCGCCCTCTTCGAGCCCCTGCGCGCGGCGACGGCCACGCTGCTGCTGGTGGACGGGCGCGTGCGACAGGAGGGCCTGGACCTGCTGGCCGCCGTGCAGCAGCTCCCGGAGCGGAGCAGGCAGCGCGGCCCGCTCGCGGCGAAGGGCGGGGCCGCCGCGGGGCTCCTGCTCGCGGGCCTGCTCCTCGCGGCGCCCGCGCCGGTCCAGGCAGCGCCGGAAGGGGCCACCGCGCCCGTGGACCGCCAGGCCGTGCGCGCCCGGCTGGTGAAGGTCGCGACGGCGTGCGAGCTGCCCGAGCAGGTCGAAGGCCCGGCGCTCCGCGACCTCGACGCGCTGGACGCGCGGGAGACGGTCAAGCTGGAGCGCTTCGTGCGCCACCTGGAGCGGCTGGCCTACGACGACGAGGACTGCGAGACGGCGGCGGTGACGCTGGAGGACGGGCTCGCGCAGGTGACGGCGACGGCCGAGGCCCAGGCGCGCGCGGACGCCAGGGCGGCGACGGACCGGGCGCGGTCCATCCTCGCGCGGCCGGAGTTCCAGGAGCGCCCGGAGAAGGCGCCGGACGCCCCCCAGGAGGAGGTCCCGCCCCCGGAGCCGGGCTGGTGGCGCCGCTTCATCGACAGGCTGGGCGAGTGGCTCCGGGACTTCTTCAAGCGCCACGAGCCGCGGCCCCGGTCGCGGGAGACGGCCCTGCCCGTGAGCGGCGGCGCGGCGGCCAACGCCGTCGTCGTGGTGCTGGTCGCGCTGACGCTGGCGGTGCTGGGGGTGGTGCTCGTGAGCATCCTGCGGCGCAAGCGCGAGGCCTCGGGCCCGGCGCTGGAGGTGCGCACCGTGGACGCGGCGGCGCTCGCCGGCAGCCCAGACCACGCGCTGTCCCGTCCGCCCGAGGGCTGGGCGCACCTGGCGGACGCGCTGGCCGCGAAGGGCGAGTACCGCGAGGCCGTGCGCAACCTGTACCTCGCGCTGCTGTCGCGCCTGCACCGCGACGGCGCCATCCACTACGACGAGACGCTCTCCAACTGGGACTACCTGCGCGCGTTCCGGGGCCGCCCGGAGGTGAGGGCCCCCTTCCGGGAGCTGACGCGCCGCTTCGACTTCGCGTGGTACGGCAACGTGCCCGTGGGCGCCGACGGCTACAGCGAGTTCCGCGCCCTCACCGCCCCGCTGCTCGCCGCGCCGCCCGCGCTGGAGGCCGCCGGTGCGTGACCGGTTCCCGCTGCTCGTGCTGGGAGCGCTCCTGCTCGTGGGCGTGCTCGGAGCCTTCCTGGTGCGCGGCGCCCAGCGCGGCGGCTTCGCGGATCCGCTGTCCACCTTCCGCTCGGAGCCGGACGGCGCGCGCGCGCTGTTCCTGCTCGCGCAGGAGAGCGGCCTGCCGGTGACGCGCAACATGGCGGACCTGCGCATGCGCTCCGGCCATGAGGCGCTGGTGCTGCTCGCCGTGGAGGTCCAGGACTCGCGCGAGGAGGACCCGGATCAGACGCGGCTCGCCTCGGATCCGGACGCGGGCGTGAACGACGAGGAGGCGCCGCACCAGGGCTTCAACGCCCTGCGGGCGCAGCAGCTGGACGACGACGAGGTGGAGCGGGTGCTGGCCCACGTCCGCGCCGGCGCCTCGCTCGTGTACGTGCCCTGGGGTTCGCGGGAGAACGCGCTCCTGGATGACCTGGGCGTGACGCTGGACAAGGCGGACGTGACGCTGCCCATGCGCACGCTGGTGCCGCCGCTGCCCACGCCGTACACGCTGGGCGTGGAGCGCGTGGAGGCGAAGGTCCAGGCCTACCTCCGGCTGCCGGAGGGCGCCATCCCGGTGCTGGAGGATGAGCGCCTGGGCCTCCCCGTGGCGGCGGTGGTTCACGTGGGCCTGGGCCGGGTGCTGGTGGTGGGCGCGCCCGAGCTCGCGATGAACCTGGCGCTCGCGCGCGCGGACAACGCGCAGTTCTGGCTGAGCGCGCTGGCGGCCCTGGGCCCCGGCCCCTTCGCCTTCGACGAGTTCCACCACGGCTTCACCAACGAGCGCTCGCTCGTGGACTTCGCGCGCCGCTACGGCCTGCACTTCGCGGTGGCGCAGCTGCTGCTGGGCGTCGCGCTGTGGGCGGGCGCGCTGAGGCGCTTCGGCCGGCCGCTGCCGCCCGTCGAGTCCGTGCGCGTGGGCGCCACGGACGCCCTCTTCGCCATGAGCCGCCTGTACCGGGAGGGCCACCACCACGGCTTCGCCGCGGGGCTCATCTCGCGAGGCCTCGCGCAGCAGCTGGCGCCGCTCGCGGGCCTGCCGTCGCACGCCACCGCCGCCGCCGTCGCGGAGGGCCTGCGGCTGCGCGGGCGCCAGGACCTGGCGGACGGCCTGCTCGACGTGGCCCGCCAGTCCGAGGCCGTCCAGAGG
>JAFADT010000082.1 GCA_023424585.1 Pseudomonadota bacterium | reverse complement strand
GCGCTCGGCGGCTACCTCAACGGTGAGAAGGACCTGCCGGCGGACCTGAAGGAGATCCTCTCCAAGCCGGGCCTGAGCAACGACGCGCAGAACCTGGCCGTCGCGGCGCTGCTCAACCGGATGTCGGTGAACCCGACGGAGACCACCGCCGCCGGCCTCAAGGCGCTCGTGCAGTCGGAAGCCGCGGCCCTCGCGCAGAAGCAGCAGGGCTGAAGCGTCCCGCCAATCGCAACTCCTTTCCGGTGAACACCCATGGCAACTGACAGCACCAAGACCCCGGGCGCCCAGGCGCCCGGGGGCGAGGCGATGCTGGAGGGCGGCAGCTACGAGGTCATCCGTGCGCGCCTCCTCTCCCAGGCGGACGCGCTGGCGACCCAGGCGAACGCCCTCAACGCCCGGCGCAAGGCGCTGTTCGGCGGCACGGAGCTCACCGTCATCGGCAATGAGCGGGTGCGCACGGAGAACAACTGCGTCCCCCGCGACATCGTCAGCGTCGGGAAGTACCTCCTCTTCGGCTACAACGTCTTCATCGGCCTGAGGAAGGAGACGAACGTCTCGGACGTCTTCTCGCTGCACCGCTTCGAGAAGACGGCCGAGGGCTTCGATCTGTCCGCCGTCCCTCCCACGGAGGCCGGCGGCTTCCTCGCGGACCCGCGGTTCGTGAAGGACTTCAGCGAGCTCTACAAGTACTACAAGGACACGAAGCTGCTGCAACTGCGGCGGCGGGACTCGCGCCTGCTCGCGGTGTTCCAGACGGGCCAGTCCGCGCGCGACCTCAAGGTCTTCCGCTTCAACGTGGACGTGGAGGGCCGCGCCACCTACGTCGACAACCAGGGCGAGCGCGACCACGTCTTCCCGCCGTCGCACGACTTCGAGTGGACGGTGGCCACGCGCGAGCAGTACGTGCTGGGCCAGCACCCGCACGTCAACGTGCTGGACCAGGTCTTCGTGGAGACGGTGAAGGGCGACCTCACCGTGAAGGTGGAGAACAACACCGCCACGGGCCTGGGCATCTACAGCGAGCCGGTGGATGACCCGGACCAGTCGCTGGACGACGCGGAGTTCGCCTGGACGCAGGTGGGCGGCCTCATCCTGCTGCGCGTGCTGCCGTTCCGGGAGAAGGCCTACCGCTACCTCGTCTTCAACTCGCGCACCCACCACGTGGTGCGCATCGACGCCATCGGCCAGTCCTGCGTGCGGCTGCCGGAGGACCAGGGCATCGTCTTCCCGGGCGGCTACTACCTCCAGACGGGCGACTACAAGGTCTTCGACGGCGCGTCGGAGGGGATGGAGTTCCACCAGGCGGTGCGCTCGCCCAACGGGGAGGACGTGCTCTACGTCTTCCACCGCCGGGACGAGGGCAACTACGTGCTCTTCCCGTACAACCTGGTGCGCAAGGAGGTGCAGACGCCGCTGCAGGCGCACGGCATGAGCCTCTTCGCGGACGGCGGGCTGGTGGTGTTCCGCGCCACGTCGCAGGAGCCCACGCGCGTGCACCCCATGCAGGTGTGGCAGACGCCGTTCGTCTCCGACGAGCACGCGGCGAAGCTGCCCCCCGCGCCGGGCTACCTGGGCAAGGTGGGTAACGCGGAGCTGGTGCGCGGCATCAGCGACGCGCTGACGCTGCCGCGCGTGGCGAAGACGGACAAGCCCACCCGCCGCACCTACGAGGACCTGGTCTCCGCGGCCACGCGCGCCCTGGACGCGTACTACTGGCTGTCCCACGCGGAGGTGGGGCTCCAGGAGCCCATCGAGCAGCTGCGCCGCACCTCCGAGCTCATCATCGACGAGTTCGAGAAGGTCCTCGCGATGCGCAAGCGCGCGGAGGAGTCGCTCGCGCAGGCCACGCAGGCGCAGGAGGCGCTGCTGCTCAACGCGCAGCCGGAGGGCCTCACGGACGCCGAGGGCTTCATGCGCGCGCTGGCGGACCTGCGCCGGCACCGCGGGCACCTCATCACCCTGAAGGACGTCCGCTACATGGACCTGGGGCGCGTGGACGCCCTGGAGCAGGCGGTGGTGGCCGCGTCCGACGCGGTGAGCACGGCGTGCGTGGACTTCCTCCAGAAGGGCGAGGCGCTCCAGCCCCTGGCCTCGCGGCTGGACGGGCTGCTGGAGCGGCTGGAGCCGCTGGCGACGACGGCGGAGCTGGCCCCGCTGGCCGAGGACGTGGAGCGCACCGGCCAGGGCCTGGAGGTGCTGGGCGAGGTGGTGGGCGGGCTCCAGGTGGGCGATCCGCTGGCCCGGGCCCGCATCCTGGAGGGCATCTCCGAGCTGTTCAGCCGCTTGAACCGCGTGCGCGCGGGGCTCCAGGCGAAGCGCAAGGAGCTGTCCGGCCGGGAGAAGCGCGCGGAGTTCGGCGCGCAGTTCAAGCTGCTGGGGCAGAGCATCGAGAACGCGCTGTCGCAGGCGGACTCGCCGGAGAAGTGCGACGAGGCGCTCTCCAAGCTCACCGTGCTGCTGGAGGAGCTGGAGGGCCGCTTCGGCGAGTTCGACGAGTTCCTGGGGCAGATCACCCAGAAGCGCGAGGAGCTGCTGGAGGCCTTCGGCGCGCGCAAGCAGGCGCTGGTGGACGAGCGGCAGCGCCGGGCCTCGGGCCTCTTCGGCGCGGCGGAGCGCATCCTCCAGGGCGTGCAGCGCCGGGCGAAGTCCTTCAAGGCGGACGACGAGCTCAACGCCTACTTCGCGTCCGACGCGATGATCCTCAAGCTGCGGCAGCTGTCCGAACAGCTGCTGGCGCTCCAGGACAGCGTCCGGGCGGACGAGGTGATGTCGCGGGTGAAGGCCGCGAAGCAGGACGCCCTGCGCGCCCTGCGCGACAAGCAGGACCTGTTCGAGGGCGGCGAGGGCCTCATCAAGCTGGGGCCCTATCGCTTCCACGTGAACACGCAGCCGCTGGAGCTGACGCTGGTGCCGCGCGACGGCGCGCTGTACCTCCAGCTCACCGGCTCTGACTACGCGCAGAAGGTGGAGGACCCGGAGCTGCTGAAGTACCGCGAGCTCTGGGATCAGCACCTGGTCTCCGAGACGCGCGAGGTGTACCGCGCGGAGTACCTGGCCGCGGGCCTGCTGATGGACGCGGAGGAGGGGAAGGGCGGCCTCACGCTCACGGCGCTGTACGAGGCCGGTGCGCAGGGGCAGCTCCTGGAGCGCGTGCGCGCGTACGCGGCGGACCGCTTCGACGAGGGCTACGAGCGCGGCGTGCACGACGCCGACGCGACGGCGATTCTCGAGAAGCTGCTCGCGCTGCACCAGGGCGCGGGCCTCCTGCGCTTCGCCCCGGCGCCTCGCGCCTGGGCCGCCCTGTACTGGGCGTTCGACCCGGACGACGCGCTCCGGGGCGTGTTCCACCGGCGCGCGCGCAGCCTCGCGCGGCTGCGGCAGGCGTTCGACATCGGCTCGGACCTGGTGGCGCTGGGGGACGAGCTGGGCGAGCGCGTGCTCGCGTTCCTCCAGGGGCATGGCCTCGCGGCCTCGCCCGCGGAGGGCCGGCAGGCGGGCCGCTACCTGGTGGAGGAGCTGGCGGTGGACCGCCCGCGCTTCACCACCAGCCGCGAGGCGCTGGCGCTGAAGGACGCCTTCCTCGCCCACCTGGACCGCCACGGTTCGCGCACCGCGTTCGACGACGACCTGCGCGGGCTGGAGAAGAACCTGCCGGAGCGCCTGCGCATCGCCCGCGCCTGGGTGGACGCGTTCCTGGCCCGTCGTGAAGGCGGTCCGGGCGACGCGGCCCACGTCGCGCTGGAGACGGCGGTGGTGCTGCTCACCGAGCGCAAGCTGGACCGCGAGACGGCGGGCGCCCTGACCGCCACGGCGGCCACGGGCCTGCTGGGCAGCCACCCGCGCATCCAGGAGCGCACGCTGCCCCTGCGCCTGGACGAGTTCCTGTCGCGGCTGGGCGAGTTCCGCCAGGTGCGCGTGCCCGCGTACACGGCCTACCGCGCGTACCTGCGCGACCTGCTGGACCGCGAGCGGCGCAAGCTGCGGCTGGAGGAGCTGACGCCCAAGGTGCTCACGAGCTTCGTGCGCAACCGGCTCATCGACGAGGTGTACCTGCCGCTCATCGGCGCGAACCTGGCCAAGCAGCTGGGCGCGGCGGGCGAGGGCAAGCGCACGGACCGCATGGGCATGCTGCTGCTCATGTCGCCGCCGGGCTACGGCAAGACGACGCTGATGGAGTACGTGGCCAGCCGCCTGGGCCTCACCTTCGTGAAGGTGAACGGGCCGGCGCTGGGCCACTCCGTGAAGTCGCTGGATCCGGCGGAGGCGCCCAACGCCACCGCGCGGCAGGAGGTGGAGCGCATCAACCTGTCCTTCGAGATGGGCAACAACGTGATGCTCTACCTCGACGACATCCAGCACACGGACCCGGAGCTGCTCCAGAAGTTCATCTCCCTGTGCGACGGCCAGCGCCGCGTGGAGGGCGTCTGGAACGGCCAGACGCGCACGTATGACCTGCGCGGCAAGAAGTTCTGCGTGGTGATGGCGGGCAACCCGTACACGGAGACGGGCGAGCGCTTCCGCATCCCGGACATGCTCGCCAACCGCGCGGACACCTACAACCTGGGCGACATCCTGGACGGCAAGGAGGAGCTGTTCGCGCTCAGCTACCTGGAGAACGCCCTCACCTCCAACCCGGTGCTGGCGCCGCTGGCCACGCGCGACCCGCAGGACGTGCACCGCCTCATCCGGATGGCGAAGGGCGAGGAGGTCCCCTCCGGCGAGCTGAAGCACGGCTACGCGGCGGCGGAGCTCCAGGAGATCATCGCCGTCTTCCAGCGCCTCTTCCGCGTGCAGCAGGTGCTGCTCAAGGTGAACCTCCAGTACATCGCGTCCGCCGCGCAGGACGAGCGCTTCCGCACGGAGCCCCCGTTCAAGCTGCAGGGCAGCTACCGCAACATGGGCAAGCTGGCGGAGAAGATCGTCTCCGCGATGACGGACGAGGAGCTGGAGCGCCGCATCGACGACCACTACCAGGGTGAGTCCCAGACGCTCACCACGGCGGCGGAGCAGAACCTGCTCAAGCTCCAGGAGCTGCGCGGGCGCCTGACGCCGGAGAAGGCGAAGCGCTGGGAGGAGATCAAGCAGGGCTTCGCCCGCGTGAAGCGCATGGGGGGCAAGGAGGACGACCCCGTGGCGCGCGTCACCGGCCAGCTGGGCGCCATCGAGGAGCAGCTGGGCTCCGTGCGCGACGCGGTGGTGCAGGCCGCCGCGCAGGTGAACGCCCCCAGCGACGACGCGCCCGTGGCCCCGCACCTGGAGGCCCTGCGCGAGGC
>JAFADT010000929.1 GCA_023424585.1 Pseudomonadota bacterium | reverse complement strand
CCAGGCCCCCCGGGGGTAGCGGTAGGGGGCGAACGCCACGCGCGTCACGCGGGGGCTCCAGCCGCGCAGCAGCGGCCCGAGCCGCGCCCGGCTCACCCCCCAGGGCATGGGGGGCGCCTGGTAGTGCTTCGTCAAGGACAGCCCCTTCAGCGTCAGCCGGGAGAACCACTCCGGGATGGTGTCGAACATCAGCTCCACGCCCGGGAAGCGCTCGAACACCGCCGTGAGCAGGCGCCGGACGTCGGCCTCGGAGAAGTACATGAGCAGCCCCTGGGCGGTGATGAACACGCCGCGCGAGCCGTCCACCTCGTCCATCCAGCCCAGGTCCAGCGCGCTGCGGGCGATGAAGCGGCACCGCTCCGACGGGGGCAGGAAGCGCTCGCGCACGGCCAGGGCCTCCGGGAGGTCCACGCAGTACCAGCGCACCCGCCCGTCGTCGACGCGCTGGAACTGGGTCTCCAGCCCGGCCGCCAGCTCCACCACCGCGCCCCCGGGGTGGGACGCCATCCAGGGCCGCACGGCGTCGTCGAAGACGCGCGAGCGCAGGGCGTGCGAGCCATCCGGCTTCCCGAAGCTGCGCACGTAGTCGTAGTCGATGGCGTCGGCCACGCGGACGCAGTCCAGGTCGCGCAGGAAGCCGTCGGGCCGCCGCGCCTCCGAGGCGCGGTTGTGCAGCGTCCAGAGCATCGTCTCCGGGACGCCGGTGAGGTTCACGGAAGGGGTCTTCATCATCGCTGTGTCTCCAGGCCGCCCAGCCGCCAGCCCTTCGCGCGCTCCTGCTCCCGCCAGAGCGCCGCGTACAGCCCGTCTCCCTGCATCAACGCGTCGTGCGTGCCGGCCTCCGCCACGCGGCCCCGGTCGAGCACGACGATGTGGTGGGCCCGGCGCACGGTCCTCAGCCGGTGGGCGATCACGACCACCGTCTTGTGGCGCACGAGCGCGTCGATGGCCCGCTGGAGCTCCGCCTCCGAGGAGGCGTCCACCGACGCCGTCGCCTCGTCCAGCAGCACGATGGGCGCGTCCTTCAAGAGCGCCCGCGCGATGGACAGCCGCTGCCGCTCGCCGCCGGAGAGCGAGCCGCCCCCTTCGGCGAGCCGCGTGTCGTAGCCCTCCGGCAGGGCGGAGATGAAGTCGTGCGCCTTCGCCGCCCGCGCCGCCCGCTCCACCTCCTCGCGCGTCGCGTCCGGCCTGCCCACGCGCAGGTTGTCCAGGACGGTCCCAGAGAAGAGCACCACGTCCTGGAACACCATCGCGATGTGCTGGTGCAGCTCCTCGAAGGGGAGGTCGCGCACGTCCACGCCGCCGATGCGGATGGCCCCCTGGCCCCGGGGCACGTCCCACAGGCGCGCCACCAGGTGCACCAGCGTGGACTTGCCCGACCCGGACGGACCGACGATGGCCGTCAGCGACCGCTCCGCGAAGGTGGCGGACGCGCCGTCGAGCACGCGCTCGCCCTCGTAGGCGAAGGTCACCCCGTCCACCTCCACGTCGAAGCGCTGGGGCCGCTGCGCCGGCGCCTCGGGCTCACGCAGGGGCGGCTCGGACAGCAGCCGGTCCACCCGGCCCAGCGCGCGCTGCGAGCCCCGGAGCATCAGCAGCGCCACGCCCAGCTCGGCCACCTGCCGCGTCACCCCCACGGTCACCACCAGGAAGACCAGGAGCGTGCCGGGCGCCACCGCTCCCGCCAGCGCCAGCCGCGCGCCCGCGTACGCCACGACGACGAAGCCCGCCTCGACGACGAGGCCGAAGACGGAGAGCAGCGGCGAAGGGGCGACGTCCGCGCGGATGAGCGCGTCGCGCAGCCGCTCCATGGCCTTTACGAACCGCTGGTACACCTCGCCGTGACGGCCGAAGGCGCGGAGCACCGCGATGCCCTGCACGTACTCGACGATGCGCGCGTTCACGTCCGCGCCCGCGTCGAGGACCGCGTAGATCTCCCGGACGAAGAGGGGCGTCGTCACCGCCAGCACCGCGAGCGCCACCGGCATCGTCGCGAGGACCGCGAGCCCCAGCCGCCAGTCCAGGAAGCACAGCCCCACCCCCACCAGCATGGGCAGGGCGAAGCTGGCCGCGAAGAGGCCGATGAGGTGCGACCAGATGTCCTCCACCAGCGCGAGGTCGGTGGTGAGGACGCCCGCCAGCTCGCCGCTCCGGTTCCGGGTGAAGAAGCCCATGGGCAGGCGCCGCAGGTGGTCCGCCGCGCGGATCCGCGCCTGGCCCATCAGCGCGTGCGCCGCGATGAAGAGGTCCGACATGGCGGCCTGCGACAGCCGCATCCGGAGCACCACCGCCAGCGCGATGCCGCCGGTGATCCACCCCGTCAGCGGAAGCGACAGGCGGTCCTCCAGCGCCGCGCGGATGAGCAGCAGCACGAGCGCGTAGGGGACGGCGGTCGCGAGGGCCTCCGCGAACGCGAACACCAGCCCGCGCCGCAGCCGGGCGTCCCGCTGGCCCGCGAGCCGCTCGCCGACGTTGAAGAGCGCGCCCAGCATCACGCCACCTCCTGCGAGGACGCGGGGGCGTCCGTGGGTTCCCCGAGCGACCAGTCCAGGGCATCCGTGTGGCTGGCCCAGAGCCGCTGATAGAGCGGGCAGCGCGCGAGCAGCGCCTCGTGCGTGCCCTGGTCCTGGACCGCCCCGCCGTCGAGCACCACGATGTGGTCCGCCGTGGCGATGGTGGACAGCCGGTGGGCGACGACCAGGACGGTGCGGCCCACGCACAGGGTGGACAGCGCCTCCTGGATGCGGGCCTCGTTCTCCGGGTCGGCGAAGGCCGTGGCCTCGTCCAGGAGCAGCACGGGGGCGTCCTTCAGGAGCGCCCGCGCGATGGACAGCCGCTGCTTCTCCCCGCCGGACAGGCGCGCGCCGCGCTCGCCGAGGACGGTGTCGTAGCCCTGGGGGAGGGCGCTGATGAAGTCATGGGCCCGCGCCGCGCGGCAGGCCGAGACCAGCGCTTCGTCGGTGGCCTCCGCGCGGCCCAGGCGCAGGTTGTCGCGGACGGTGCCGTGGAAGAGGAACACCTCCTGGAACACCATGGCGACGCGCGAGAGCAGGTCGTCC
>JAFADT010000888.1 GCA_023424585.1 Pseudomonadota bacterium | reverse complement strand
GGCTACACCGTCCCGCGTCCTAGCGCTGGGGGACGGGCGCGGGGACGAGCTCCAGGACGAGCGTTCCGGCGAGGAGCGCGGGGAAGAAGACGACGGCGAGCATGGACAGGAGCGGCGAGTGAAGTGAGAACATGGGGGGCGCCTCCGGTGTCCATGAAACATGCCCACGCACTCTGCCGGCGACCCAGGGGCCTTTCGGGGAGGGAGGCCCCCGGCCGTCGCGGGGCCTGGGTGAGCGGTCGCTCAGGCGCTCCGGGTGGTTGCCGCCGCGGGCCCTCCCAGCACCTCCGCCAGCCGCGACGCCTCCCGGATGCAGTCGTTGACGCCCACGCCCCGGTACGCGTTGCCGGCGAGGTGCAGGCCGGGCCAGCGCTTCAGCCGCGCCTCCATCGCGGACAGGCGCTCCAGGTGTCCCACGGTGTACTGCGGGATCCCGAGTGGCCAGCGGATGACCTCCGTCAGCTCCGGCGTCGCGGTGAGGCCCGCCATCGCCTTCAGCTCCTCGCGCGCCAGCGCCACCAGCGCGGCCTCGTCCCACGCCACGAGGTCTGGCCGGCGCGCGCCGCCCATCAGGCACGTGAGCAGCACGCGCCCGCCCTCCGCGCGGAAGGGGAACGTGGTGGAGACGTGGATGGTGCCCAGCACCGCCTTGCCCTCCGCCGCCGGCACCAGGAACCCGAACCCGTCCGGCTTCGGCACCGTGCCCGGCGCGAAGCCCAGGTGCACCACTGCGATGGGCGCGTAGGGGATGGCGTCCGCCTTCGCCGCCAGCTCCGCGTCCAGCGGGCGCACCAGCGACGCCGCCACGGGCGCGGGCACCGCCAGCACCACGTGCGACGCGCTCAGCTCCGCCGGCTGGCCGCGCTCCAGGAAGCGCACCCTCCAGCCATCGGCCGAGCGCTCCAGTCCCTCCACCTTCGCGTCCGTGCGCACCACGTCGCCCAGCGCCTTCGCCAGCGCGTCCACCAGCACGCCCAGGCCGCCGTCGAACGTGCTCATCTGCCCGCTGAGCCGGGGGCCCGCCTCCACCGCGCCCGAGGCCTTCGCCCGGCGCGCAGCGCGCTGCGCGCGGATGGCGCCGAGGATGAGGCTGCGGTGCTCGCGCTCGAGCTTCACGAGCTGCGGGAACGTGGCCTCCGCGCTGAGCTGCTCCATGTCTCCCGCGTAGGTGCCGGTCTGCATCGCGTCCAGCAGCACCGACGTCGCCTCACGTCCCAGGTGGCGCCGCCCCAGCTGCGCCAGCGACTCGTCCGCACCCGTGGGGTTGCGTCCGCTGAGCAGCTCCCCGACCACCCGCGCGCGGGAAGCAAGGGGGAGGATGTCGGATTTCAGGAACGCGGGGGGGGACGTGGGCAGGGTCCGCAGCGCGCCGCGCGTGAAGACGTAGCGGTTTTTTGCCGCTGCATCCGCCGGACGAATGCGAGCTGACACTCCCAGCGACTCCGCCAGTTCACGCATCGTGGGTTCGCGGTCCAGGAAACTGTTGGGTCCCGCCTCCAGCACGTAGCCCTCGCGTGCGTGGGTTTGCACGTTTCCACCCACGCGTGACGTCGACTCCAGCACCACGGCATCAGTACCGCGAGCCCGCAATCGATAGGCCAATGCGAGCCCGGTGATGCCTCCTCCAATGACCGCGACCGTCATGTCGTTCGACTCCTGCCGACGTCCTGGGTAATTCCTACCCGTGTCCTGGGGTGAGCATGTCCGGGCGCCTGGGTGCGAAGGCAAGAGCTTTGCCAAGGAGCGCCACCCGGCGCGTTAATACAGGCATGCGCTATGTCATCACGGGAGCGAGCCGTGGCATCGGTTTCGAGTTCGTGCAGCAGCTGCTGCGGCGGGGAGAAACGGTGGACGCGGGTGTGCGAGCTCCGGAGCTGGCGCGCCGGCTGGAGCCGCTGCTCCTGGAGGCCGGCAACCGCCTGAGGATCCACACGCTGGACGTCACCCACGGGGACAGCGTGCGGGCCTTCGCGGAGCGCGTCTGCCGTGAGCCGGTGGACGTGCTGATCAACAACGCCGGGGTGGCCGGCCAGTGGGTGGGGCTGCACGAGCTGGACTACGAGGACCTGGCGCGCACCATCGAGGTGAACGCGCTCGGGCCGCTGCGGATCACCTCCGCGCTCCTGCCCGCGCTGCGCCAGGGAATGGGGCGCAAGGTGGCGAACGTCACCTCGCGCATGGGGTCGCTCTCCAGCAACACGGAGGGCGGTGCGTATGCCTACCGCATGTCCAAGGCCGCGCTGAACATGGGCGTGCGCTCCATGTCCAACGACCTGCGACGCGAGGGCCTGGCGTTCGTGCTGCTGCATCCGGGTTGGGTGCAGACGGACATGGGCGGCCAGGACGCGCCGCTGCCGGCGGAGGAGTCCGTGCGCGGGATGCTGCAGGTGATCGACAGCATCTCGCTGGAGCACTCCGGCCGGTTCTTCGACTACGAGGGCGCGGAGGTGCCCTGGTAGTGATCCGCGGGACAGGGTCACTGTCGTCCGCGGCGCGCGCGCCTGCCCCTGGGGACAGGCAGGCAGCGGCCCCCGGGGACGAGGCCCGCGCTGGCGCTTGACCGCCCTCGTCCCCGGCTCGTCGTGCGCGGCGGTGGAGGGCGGAGGGCTACACCCAGGTCCGCTTCAGGTGGGTGTTGTCCATCACCCGGGTGGACAGCAGCCGGAGGCGGAGCAGCTTCGCGAGCTGGGCCTCGGCCTCGCCGGCGTGGGTGGCGGTGACGTCGATGCCGCGCATGACGAACCGGTACCACTTGAGGATCGTCTTGAGCTCCTTGTACTGCACGACGTTGAGCTCGCTGTCGCTGGTGGGCGTGGCCACGTCGTAGCCGCCCAGGGACATGGAGGCGGAAGGGGACATGGGCCACTTCCCCGCCCACAGCGCCTTCACCGGGGAGGTGTGGAACTTGGGGGGCGCCTGGTTCTTCAGGGTCGTGTCGAACTGATCCCAGCGGTCGGCCTTGTCCGCGTCGACGACATCCCAGCCCCCGCGCGGGTTCTCCTGGTAGCCCGTCTTGCGCTCGATGTACCGCGCCTCGCTCTCCCCGGTGTGGAAGTTCGAGCCGAGGATGAGGCTCCAGGTATAGGACTTGTCGTTGCCGTACTTGACCTCGTTCTCCACCAGGTCGAGCAGCATCAGGCCCACGCCATAGGAGCGGGGGTTGCGGGCCGTCTCCGCGCCCAGCATGGCCAGCGCGGCCTCCATCTCGATGTCGTCCACGCCGGTGAGGTCGCCGGTGAGCACCTTGCGGATGCCCTTCGCCCGGTCCTTCGCGCTCTTCACCAGGGCGAGGCCGTCACCCAGGTCGTTGTAGCGCGTGGCCCGGTCCGTGCGCCCGACCTTGACCCAGAGCTTCTCCTCGATGAAGTGCGGCTTGGTGCCGTTGATCTGCACCTGTCCGATACAGGGAAAGCTCTCGCCCGAGACCTTCGCGGGCTTGTCCCGCCTGTCCTGTGAGGCGTACAGGTCCTTCCACGCGAGCTTCGCCCACGCGGTCAGCCAGCCGTCCCGCGTGGGGTGCGTGTCCACCTGCACCAGGTGCTTGTTTCGCGGGATGGCGGGCTTGTGCGCGTCCTCGTAGAACAGCTTGAGCGTGTCCTTCACCACGGCGATGTAGACCGCCAGCACGCGGTGGCCCGGCAGCGTCACGGTGCTGTTGATCTTCAGCGCCGGGCTCTTGACGCTCCGCGAGTCCTCTTCCTGGTCGTCGTAGAACTTGAGGGTGGCCTGATACTTCTTGCGCTGGACCCACCCCCGGAACGCGGACTGGATGACGGTGGCGCTGTCGTTGCGCAGCTTCTCCTCCTTCAGCCGCGAGAGCTCACGCCGGGCCTCCCAGGCCCGCAGCTGGGCCTGGAGCTTCACCGTGGCGGTCTTCAGCTCCTGGAACTCCTTGCGCGCCTGATAGGACCGCACGAGCGCTTGGATCTTCGTCGCGGCGTCCCGCTGCGCCTGGAGCTCCTTGCGCGCCTGATGCCCGCGAACGAGCGCTTGAATCTTCGTCGCGGCCTCGTGTTGCGCCTGGAGCTCCTTGCGCGCCTGATGCCCGCGGACGAGCGCTTGGATCTTCGTGGCGGCCTCGCGCTGGGCCTCCAGCTCCTTGCGCGCCTGATGCCCTCGCACGGCGCTCTGGATGACGGTGGCCGCCTGTTCCTGGCGCTCCAGCTCCCGGCGGGCCAGCCAGCCGCGGACGGCGGCCTGCACGGTGATGGCGGCCTGTCGCTGGGCCTCGCGCACGGCGTCCTGGATGTACTGGCCGAACAGCGCGGCCCGGTCCTCCGCGATGCACTGGACGTACATCTCCAGCCAGGCGACGGTCTCCTCCTCGCCGTCCCGCTCCACGCGCTCCAGGGCTTCCTGTACCAGGGCCTCCGCGCCCTCTTCCTCCAGGCCCGCGGCCCACGCGGCCAGCCTCGCCACCATGTCCATGTCCAGCATGGCGGCATGCTACGGGGAAGCGGCGAGCGCCTGGAAGCCAGGGCCTCCCGGTCCCCTGCTCAGGGAAAGAGCAGCTGCGTCTTCCAGCCCGCGCCGTCGCGCAGGTACACGTTGCGCTCGTGCAGCCGGCTGGGGCGGGCGTGCCAGAACTCGATGCGGTCCGGCACCACGCGGAAGCCGCTCCAGTGCGGCGGGCGCTCCACCGGGCGACCCTGGAAGCGCGCCTCGACCTCCGCCACGCGCTGATCCAACAGGTCGCGTGAGGGCAGCTCCTCGCTCTGGAGGCTGGCCCACGCGCCAATCTGGCTGCCGCGCGGACGGCTCTGGAAGTACGCGTCCGCCTCCGCGTCCGACACCTGCTCCACGCGGCCCTCGATGCGCACCTGCTGCTCCAGGGGCTGCCAGTGGAAGCACAGGGCCGCGAACGGGTGCGCGGTGAGCTGACGCCCCTTGCGGCTGTGGAGGTTGGTGAAGAAGACGAAGCCGCGCGCATCGAAGTCCTTGAGCAGGACCACGCGTGAGCTGGGGCGGCCCTGGTCGTCCACCGACGCCACCACCATGGCGTTGGGGTCCACGGGGATGGCCGCCTTCGCCTGGGCGAAGAGGTCCGCGAAGCGCTGGAGGGGGTCGGGAGGGATCGTCGTCACGCGGCGCACCATAGGAAACCGCGCCCCCGCGCGCACGTTCGCGGTTGACTCCCTGTCGGGACTCGCACGCAATGGCGGGCCTCATGAAGATCCTCTTCATCGCCTCGGAGGTCACTCCCTTCTCGAAGACGGGGGGACTGGGCGACGTGGCCGGGGCCCTGCCCACGGCGCTCGCCGGCCTGGGGCACGACGTGAAGATCGTCACGCCCCGCTACCAGGACGTGCGCAACACCGGCCAACTGCTGCCCACCGGCCAGTCGCTGGTGCTGCGCTTCCCCTTCGGCGAGTCGGGCGGCCCCATCCTGTCCGCGCGCCTGTCCGAGCGCCTGGAGGTCCTCTTCCTGGAGAACGAGGCCTTCTTCGGCGGCCGCAAGGGCCTCTACGGCGACGCGGGCGGTGAGTTCGCGGACAACCCCCGCCGCTTCGCCTACCTGTGCGTGGGCGCGCTCCAGGCCGCGCAGCGCCTGCGCTTCTTCCCGGACATCATCCACCTGCACGACTGGCAGACGGGCCTGGTCCCCGTGGCCCTGCGCCGGGGCTTCCAGGGCACGCCGCTCGCCCGCGCGAAGTGCGTCTTCACCATCCACAACCTGGCCTACCAGGGGCAGTTCCCCAAGCGGACCATGGAGGACCTGGGGCTGCCGTGGGACCTCTTCACCCCCGAGGGCGTGGAGTTCTACGACCACGTCAACTTCCTCAAGGCGGGGCTCGTCTACTCCGAGGCGCTCACCACCGTGTCGCCCACCTACGCGCGGGAGATCCAGACGCCGGAGCAGGGCTACGGGCTGGAGGGCCTGCTGCGCCGCCGCTCGCACGCGCTCACCGGCATCCTCAACGGCATCGACGCGCACGAGTGGAACCCCCAGACGGACTTCTTCCTGCCGGCGCGCTACGGCCCGGACGACATGACCGGGAAGGCCGTGTGCAAGCGCGCGCTGCTGGAGCGCTTCGGCCTGCCCACGCAAGGCAACGCGCCGGTGTTCGGCATCGTCAGCCGGCTGGCGTGGCAGAAGGGCGTGGACCTGCTCCTGGAGACGCTGCCCGCGGCGCTCCAGGCGGACCTGAGGTTCGTGGCGGTGGGCAACGGCGATCCCGTCCTGGAGGAGGGGCTGCGGACGTTGCAGGCCCGCTTCCCGAGGCAGGTGGGCGTGCGCATCGGGTTCGACCCGGAACTGTCACATCTGGTGGAGGCCGGATCGGATTTCTTCCTCATGCCCAGCCGCTACGAGCCGTGTGGGCTGAACCAGATGTATTCCCTGCGCTACGGCACGGTGCCCATCGTCCGGGCCACGGGCGGGCTGGTGGACACGGTGGAGGGGGGGCTGGACGGCAACGGCATCCTCTTCGAGGCCTTCCACCGCGCGGCGCTCCTCGCGGCCATCCGCCGGGCGCTCTCCCTGTACGCGGACCCCGCACGGCTGGGGAACTTCCAGGTGCGGGGCATGGGCAAGGACTTCTCCTGGACCGCGTCCGCCCGGAAGTACGACGCCCTCTTCCACGCGCTGGTGGATGAATAGTGGGGCCCCTCCTGGATCCGCGTTAAACTTGCTCCGTGGCGGAAGCTCCGGACCTGGGTGGCTATGAAGTGGTCGGCCGGCTGGCGGTCGGTGGCATGGCCGAGGTGTATCAGGCGCGTGCCCGTGAGACGACCCAGCGCTCCCCGGGCGAGCCCGAGGAAGTGGTCATCAAGCGGCTGCACCCGTCCTTCCGCAACGACCCCGCGTATGTGAAGGCCTTCGTCGACGAGGCGAAGCTGACGGTGCGCCTGCGCAACGCGCACATCGTGCGGACGTACCGGCTGTTCCGCGCCGGGCCGGACTACCTCATGGTGCAGGAGCTCGTGAGCGGCCGGACGCTGGGCTACATGCAGGAGCTGCTGATCAAGGCGGGCGCCGCGATGCCGCCGGAGTCCGCCTGCTACATCGCGTGGTGCGTGCTCAAGGCGCTGGACTACATCCACCGCGCCAAGGTGGGGGAGAACGGCGCCACCATCGTCCACCGCGACGTGAACCCCGCCAACGTGCTCCTGGGCGTCCAGGGCGACGTGAAGCTCACCGACTTCGGCGTGGCGGAGGTGGAGGGGATGATGCGCGGCGACTCGGGTGCGCTGCGCGGCACGCTGCCATACATGAGCCCGGAGCAGGTGCTGGGGCAGGCGGTGGACGCGCGCACGGACCTGTACGCGGTGGGCGTCATGCTGTGGGAGCTGTGGGCCGGCCGCCGCCTCTTCACCGGCGACAACGAAGCGCAGCTCATGCACCAGGTGCGCGACGCGCGCGTGCCGCTGCTGTCCTCGCTGGCGCCGGACCTGCCGGACTACGCGGCGCGGGTGGCGCGCAAGGCGCTGTTCGCGGACCGCGCGCGCCGCTTCCAGACCGCGGCGGAGTTCATCAAGGCGCTGGAGGTGCTGGCGCGCCGCGCGGGCTGGCCCCTGACGGTGGAGGCGCTGCAGCCTCTGTTGGGCGGCTGATGCGCTCGCGCCGGGCGGTGCTCGGGCTGGGGCTGGGCTGCGCCCTGGGCCTCTCCGGCTGCCTGGGCGTGGTGCCCTTCAGCCCGCGCGCCTACGACGAGGCGGTGCGGGTGGAGGCGGTGGACGTGGCCTTCACGCGGGAGGGCGCCGGGGTGCTCACGCTGAAGCTCCAGGTGAAGAACCCGTCGTCGGACGCGGCCACGCTCGTCCGCGTGGACTTCGACCTGCGCGTGGACGGGCGGCGCGTGGCCACGGGCGAGCAGGTGATGGGCGTTCCCCTGGACGGCCACGGCGAGGTCCCCCTGGAGGTCCGCTTCCCGCTGGCGGTGGCGCGCGGCGGCGGCCGCCCGGAGCGGGGCTCGCACGCGGTGCGGGTGGCGGGGGGCGTGGTGCTGCGCTTCGGCGGCTCCGAGCGGCGCGCGCCCTTCCAGGACGCGCGCTCGCTGGACATCGCGTGGATGCCGGGCGGGGAGTCCAGCCCGGCGCCCTGAGCCCTCAGCCCTTGGCGTCCGGGGCCGCGCCGGGGTCGGAGGCCTGTCGCGGCGGGCCCGCCTGGCCGTCCCCGCCGGGG
>JAFADT010000856.1 GCA_023424585.1 Pseudomonadota bacterium | reverse complement strand
GTCTCGGCCGGAAAACAGGGGCAGCGGGGCGTCGGAGGACACAGCCACAACGACAAGCTTTCCTTCGAGCTCCACCTCGAGGGCCGTCCCGTCATCGTCGACCCCGGCACGGGCTCGTACACGCGGGATCCGGCCCTGCGCAACGCGATGCGGAGCACCGCGGCGCACAACACGCTTCAGGTGGATGGGGCGGAGCAGGCCCCGATGGATCCGGCGCGGCTGTTCGCGCTGCCGGAGGACGCCCGGGCGCGCGTCGTGGCCTTCCAGCCCGGCGCGAAGCACGACCGGCTGGTGGTGCGCCACGACGGCTACCGCCACCTGCCGGCCCCGGTGGGAATCGAGAGGACCTTCTTCCTCGACCGGCACGTGCGCGCGCTGGCCGTGGGGGACCGGCTCGTCGGAACGGGCCGTCATGAGGTGGTGGGACGTCTGCACCTGCCGGATGCGCAGGCGCGGTGGTGCGAGCCCGCGGCGGAGGTGCTGGCGCGGGCGGGGCGCGTGCAGGAGGGCCCGGAGTCCTTCGAGGCGCGGGCCCTGGAGATTGGACCGGCGGATGCACCCGCGGGCTGGGTGCTCTTCGGGCGGGGGTTGGAGACCTCGCTCGTGCCGTCGCGCTACTCGCCCGGATATGGGCGCGTGGTGCCGGCGGTGTCGGTGGAGCTCCGGAGGCAGCTGACGCCTCCGGCATGGTTGGGGTGGGTGTTCGTCTTCAGGTGATTGGTGTGGGTCGGGACGTGTGAGCCGCCGAGGCCGCACGTCAACTGCTGGGAGTAACGACAATGCGCGTGATGGTTGGCAACCCGTTGCTGGGTCGGATTCAGAATCGGGAAGCGAAGGTGGGCGTGGTGGGGCTCGGGTACGTCGGTCTTCCGCTGGGCATGGCGTTCGCGGAAGCAGGCTTCCCGGTCACGGGGCTGGACGTCGACCAGCGCAAGATTGAGAAGATTGGCAAGGGTGAGAGCTACATCAAGCACATCCCCAGCGCGCCGCTGGCGCAGCTCACCACCGCGGGCAAGCTCAAGGCGACCAGCGACTTCGCCAGGGCCCGCGAGCTGGACTGCGTCGTCATCTGCGTGCCCACGCCGCTGACCGCGTCGCGTGAGCCGGACATGACCTTCATCATCCAGACGGGCGAGGCCCTGGCGCCGCACGTGCGCCCCGGCCAGCTCTTCATCCTGGAGTCCACCACCTACCCGGGCACGACCGAGGAGGTGCTGAAGCCCCTGCTGGAGAAGAACGGCCTCAAGGCGGGCGTGGACTTCTTCCTGGCCTTCAGCCCGGAGCGCGAGGACCCGGGCAACAAGGGCTTCAACACCAAGACGATCCCGAAGGTCGTGGGCGGCTACTCGCCCGCGTGCCTGGAGGTCGCCACCGCCCTCTACGGCAGCGCGCTGAAGGAAGTGGTGCCGGTGTCGTCCACGCGCGTGGCGGAGCTGGCCAAGCTGCTGGAGAACATCTACCGCTGCGTGAACATCGCCATGGTCAACGAGATGAAGATGCTCTGCGACCGCATGAACGTGGACGTGTGGGAGGTCATCCAGGCCGCCAGCACCAAGCCCTTCGGCTTCCAGCCGTTCTACCCGGGCCCCGGCCTGGGCGGGCACTGCATCCCCATCGACCCGTTCTACCTGACGTGGAAGGCGCGCGAGTTCGAGTTCCACACCAAGTTCATCGAGCTGGCCGGTGAGGTGAACTGGCAGATGCCCTACTACGTGGTGCAGCGCACGATGGAGGCGCTCAACAAGAACAAGAAGGTGCTCAACGGCGCGAAGGTCCTCTGCATCGGCGCGGCGTACAAGAAGGACATCGACGACTTCCGCGAGTCCCCGTCGCTGCGCGTGATGACGCTCCTCAAGGAGAAGGGCGCGGACATCGCCTACCACGACCCGTTCGTGAAGGAGCTGCACAAGGGGCACGGCTTCAACATGGAGATGAAGTCCGTCCCGCTCGACCCGGAGACGCTCAAGCAGTACGACGCGGTGATGATCCTCACGGACCACTCGCACATCGACTACAACGACCTGGTCCAGCGCTCGAACATCGTCGTCGACACGCGCAACGCCACCAAGAACGTCACCCAGGGCCGCGAGAAGATCGTCAAGGCTTGAGCCTGTCGCCCACGGGGCATGCGGGCAGGAGGGTCCTCGCTTCACGCCAGGCCGCGTGAGGGGAGGGCCCTCGCCGTTTTTCTGGCTACAGTGCGCGGCCGTGCCCGGCTCCTCCCGTCCCCTGCTCCCCCTGTTCCTGGCCGCGTCCCTGCTGATGGGCGCGGCGCCCGCTCCGGACCCTCGCGCGCCCTTGCTGGACGCGATGAGCGCGGAGCTTCAGCGCAACCAGCAGCAGCTCCGGGTGAATGGCCATGAGGCGCCGTACTTCCTGAGCTACGGCGTGAAGGACTACGAGTCGCGGCTGATCCTCGCGCGCTACGGGGCGCTCTTTCAGGACGACGACTACCGCGAGCGCAAGCTGGGTGTGGACGTGCGCGTGGGCAGCTACGACTACGACAGCTCCGTGGCGGACTCGCTCGACTTCGGCTTCAGCACCAGCAAGGGCTCCAGCTTCACCGCGCGCAAGGACGGGCCGCTGGATGACTCGCCGCTGGCGCTGCGCACGGCGCTGTGGCTCGTCACGGACGAGAAGTACAAGGCCGCGCTCTTCCAGTACCTGAAGAAGAAGGGCGAGGACGTCTACACGGTGGAGGACCCCCAGCGCCCGGCGTCCTTCTCCAGGGAGAAGCCGGCCACCTTCGTGCAGCCGCCGGTGCCGTTCCCGTTCGACCGGGAGAAGTGGCGCCGCGTGGCGCGCGAGGTGTCCGCGCGCTTCAACGCGCACCCGGAGCTGTTCGACTCGGAGGTGCGCGTCACCGCGGACAAGGTCACGCGGCTGTTCGTGTCCTCGGAGGGCACGCGCCTCATCACGGAGGACACGCTGTACGCGTTCCACGTCTCCGCGGTGACGCGCGCGCCGGACGGGCAGCTCCTGGACGACTCGCGCAGCTTCTACCTGCCCACCGAGGCGGGCATGCCGAGCGAGGCGCAGGTGCACGAGGCCGCGCGGAGGGTCATCGACGAGCTGCTGGCGCTGCGGCGGGCGCCGGCCATCACCCCCTACGCGGGCCCCGCCATCCTGGCGCCGGAGGCCGCGGGCGTGCTCTTCCACGAGACGCTGGGCCACCGGCTGGAGGCGGACCGGCAGGACGGCGACACCGACGGCAAGACGTTCAAGGGCCAGGAGGGGAAGCAGATCCTCCCGCCGTTCCTGTCGCTGCGGGATGACCCGTCCCGGCGCGAGGTCAACGGCGAGCCGCTCAACGGCTACTACCTCTACGACGAGGAGGGCGTGAAGGGGCAGCCGGTGACGCTGGTGGAGAAGGGCGTGCTCAGGGGCTACCTGATGAGCCGCCACCCGGTGGAGGGCTTCCCCCAGTCCAACGGCCACGGCCGCGGGCAGGGCACGCTCCAGCCGGTGGCGCGCATGGCCAACCTGCTGGTGGACAGCACGAAGCAGGTGAGCGACGCGGAGCTGAAGAGGCTGCTCATCGCGGAGGCGAAGCGGCAGGGCAAGCCCTATGGGCTCATCATCCGCGACATCACCGGCGGCAACACCAACACGTCCAGCTACGGCTACCAGGCCTTCAAGGGCGTGCCGCGCATGGTGTACCGGGTGGACGTGAAGACCGGCGAGGAGACGCTGGTGCGCGGGGTGGAGATCGTCGGCACGCCGCTGTCGTCCGTGAACCGCATCCTCGCCACGGGCCAGCGCCTGGGCGTCTTCAACGGCTTCTGCGGCGCGGAGAGCGGCAACGTGCCCGTGTCCACCGTGGCGCCCGCGGTGCTGCTCCAGGAGCTGGAGCTGCAGCGCACCCAGGAGGGCAAGGACCGGCCGCCGCTGCTCCCCAGCCCGGCCGCCCCGTCGAAGCAGGCGGCCGGAGCGGACGCGAAGCGCTAGCCGACCTTCTTCAGCACCACGTAGCCGGCGGCGGGGATGTTCACCGGGGTGTTCCCGCCGTTCAGCGTGGCGCCGTAGTTGCCGAAGTTGGAGCCGCCGTACACCGCGGCGTCGCTGTTCAGCACCTCCTTCCACTGGCCCGGGGGCAGCGGCAGCGAGTAGCCCTCCAGGTTCTGCTTGTTGAGGCTGCCCACCACGAGGAACTCGTCGTTGCCCGACTTGCGCGTGAAGGCCATCACGCTGTCGTCGTTGTGGGTGTAGACGCGCTTGACCTCCGCCGCCGCGCTGAACGCGTCGCTGCTGTTCCGCAGGCCGATGGCGTCCTTGTAGAACGTGAAGGACTGCCGGCGGGTGATGTCCAGCATCGCGTCCTTTCGCTCGGCGGCGGGCAGGGCGGCCACCTCCGCGAACAGCTTCTTGTCGTCCGCGGAGAAGGCCTTGTACGCGCTGTCCCGGGTGCGCGCGTCCGGGGACAGGCTGAAGAGGCGCTCGTAGTCGGCCTTGGTGGTGTCGTTGAACGTCACCTTGTTGAAGTCCACGCCCTTGCCGACGTCCTGCCAGCTCCAGTCGCTGTCCCAGGTGGACGGGTTGCCCCAGCGGAAGTCGTTCTGGGCGCCGAACTCGTCACCCTGGAAGAACATGGGGATGCCCGGGCCCGCCATGCCGATGCCGGCGGTGAAGCGGGCGGCGGCGCGCGACCACTGGTCCGGGAAGTCGGTGGCGTCGGCGCCCTCCGCGGTGTTCATGGTGCGCTGCGCGTTCCCCACCTCGTCGTGGTTGGAGATGATGGACAGCGCGTGCTTCCAGTCGTCCAGGCCGCGCGGTGACGTCATCATGTCCATGAAGGCGTCCACGTCCGTCTTCATCCCGCGCGAGGCGGCCTGCACCAGGCCCGGCTTGTTGTTGTCGTTCACCAGCCGGTGCTGGAACTCCGTGTACCACTGGGCGTCGAAGCCGCCGCCCGTGCCGTCCGCCTGCGCGGGGCGCGAGATGTTGGGGTCGTAGTCGAACTGCTCCGCCACGGTCCACGCGTCCGGGTTGATGAAGTGCACCTGGCGGTTGATCTCCCGGAGCATGTCCCAGCCCGCCTTGCCGCCCACGCCCTTGATGGGCTCCGTGAAGTCGAAGCGCAGGCCGTCGAACTTCAGCTCCGCCACCTGCTGCACGGCGTGGTCCACGAAGAGCTGCTTCACCTGCGGCGTGTCGTAGGCGGGCACGGAGCCCCACGGCGTGTCGCGCTGCTCGAACTGGCCGGGCTCCTTGGACCAGTTGAAGTAGGGGTTGCTGGGGCCGCCCACGTTCCACAGGCCGTTGTAGTCGCCGAAGACGTGGTTGTAGACGACGTCCGACACCACGTTGAGGCCCTTGCCGTGGGCCGCGTCGATGAAGCGCTTGAGGGCCTCGTCGCCCTCCACCCACTGGCCGTCGTCGTCCTCGAAGCCGAAGGAGCTCTCCGTGGCCAGGCTGTTGACGCCCAGGTAGCCCCAGTTGCGCGGGCCCTCCACCTCGTTGGTGGGCAGCAGCTCCAGCGTGGTGACGCCCAGCTCCTTGAAGTAATCCAGCTTCTTGATCAGGTCCTCCATGGTGGAGCGGTTGGAGTTGCCCGCCTCGCCCAGGAAGCTGCCCACGTGCAGCTGGTACACCACCCACTTCGACGGGTCCTTCTCACGCGGGACGTCGTCGTTCTTGAACTCGAACTTCGTCGGGTCGGTGAGGATGGAGCCGCGGAAGGACACGCCGCTGCTCGTGGTGATGAGGTCGCTCCAGGGGTCGTTCTCCGACGACGCCAGGCGCTCCGTGTCGGAGAGCTTGCCGTCGTCGTTCACGTCGTCGCGCAGGTGCAGCTTGCCCTGCGCGTCCTTGTCGAACACCTGGAACTCGTAGCGCAGGCCGGCCAGCTTCTCCGGGTCGTTGACGAGCGTGGTCCACGCGCCGCCCTCGTTCGTCATCTTGATGCGGCCGTCGTCGGTGACGTTGCGCGACCAGAAGTCGTTGAACTTCCCGCCGCGCAGCTTGTCGATGAGCGTGTCGTCGAACTGGCCCAGGCGCTCCTGGAGCTGCTGCTTGTCGAGCGGGTTGCCGTCGCCGTCCTTGAGGACCAGGTACGCGCTGTCCGCGTCCTCCGCGTCGTCGATGTCGAAGCGCATCAGGCCGGTGGCGCCGGTGAAGTAGCGGTCCACCTCCTTGCCGCGGGTGGGGTCCAGGTACAGCCGGTCGATGCCGCGCTGCTCGCCCATCATCCGGCGCGCGTAGGGGTCCGGCCGGTCGCTGGTGGCGCCCGTGGAGTCCACCACCTCGTAGACGTAGGCCTTGCCCTCCAACTGGTCCCACGCGCCCTTGGCCTGCGCGGTCCAGTTGCCGCCCTCGTCGCGCGTCATGGGGATGCGCTGCTCGCGGCCCTGCTTGTCCGTCACCTTCACCTGCACGGCCCGCGCGTCCGGCGCCCAGAACTTGAAGCTCACGTCCTGGCCGGAGCGCTGCGCGCCCATGGAGTGGTACGTCGTGGGCGCGTACGACGCGGTGGACTTGGACAGGTCCAGCTTGAGGTTGCCCTCGCCCATCACCGCCCACTGGTCCTTGCCGGACGGGCCGTCCACGGTGACGCCCCACTCCCAGTTGTGCGGCAGGCCGTCGTCCGCCACCTTCACCGTGGCCTCGTACCTGCCGTTGCCCAGCGGCTTCATGGGGATGCCGCCGGAGGACCACTGCGCGCTGAAGCGGCCGTCCGCGTCCCAGCTGCCCTTGAGCTTCGGGTGGGTGAGCGCCGCGTGCGGGCCCGCGTCGTAGGTGAACGTGATGGTGCGCGGGGTGGGGTTCGCCACCGTCGCGCTGTTCTTCACCGCGGACGTGGGCGCGGCGCCCAGGAGCGCGCTCGCGTTGGCGGAGCGGGCCAGCGCGCCGGTGCCGGCCACGGAGCCGCGGGGGCCGGAGGCCGGCGTGGACTCGAAGCCGGACTGGTTGCGCCTCGTGGCTGCGGCCTTCGCGGCGGCGGCCCTCTGCCGCTCGGCCAGCGTGGCGGCATCCACGGTGCTGCTTCCCGTGGCGGACGACGAGGCGCGGCTCGGGCGGTTGATTTTCGAATCAGTCACGGGGCAATCCTCCGGCGGCCACGCATGGCGGGCTTGCTCAACTTGTCGGACTTGGCGCCCCTGGAGTTGTCTCCAAAGGCGTGGAAGTGGGCGAATGTGGGGTGGTTGGCGGCGTGAGCTGGGGAATCCCAGGAATCCCGCGCCTTTCCGGGCGGGGCGGGGCTGGAGGTGGGGTCACCCGGCCCCCCTTGAAGCCGCGCAGGAACACGTAGCGGCGGAAGTCGCGGAGGAAGGCGTCCACGGGCAGGCCGATGGCCTCCAGGAAGCCGCCGGGGAAGTCCTGGCCGCGGCGCATGGCTGCGAGGATGCCGCGCACGCGCGCCTCGCCGTAGCGCTCCATGAGGAAGGTGAAGGCGTGGTGGGCGGCGCCGTAGACGGTGGCGTTCTGCGTCTCGTAGAGGGCCTCGGCGCGGGCGAGCGGATCCGCCTGGGGGGAGTCGTGGAGGAAGCGGGACAGGTCCTCCAGGCTGGGGACGCGGTAGCCCTGGCCGGCGGTGTACGAGGCCATGCCCTCGCTGAACCACAGGGGGATGCCCTTCCTCGTCCAGTCCGACGCGGTGGCGGAGGTCTGCCACATGAGGCTGTGGGTGAGCTCGTGCAGGAGCAGCTCGTCCACCTGCTTCTGGGTGGCGCCGGCGCGGGTCCACGTGCGGGGGCTCTGGACCTCCACCTGCTCGTAGCGGGCCCAGGCGCGCAGGAAGTCGTAGCCCGAGCGGTGGGCGGCGCGCTCCAGGGCGGCGTGGTTGGGGTGGATGACCAGGGTGACGGGCTCCTGGAAGGAGCCCCAGCGGGCCAGGCGGGGCCCGGCGTGCTCCACCGCGAGGCGGACCATGGCCGCGGCGGGGGCGTCCTTCGCGGAGTGCTCGAAGCGGAACTCGCCGAGGGGCAGCGCCAGCGTGTCCGAGGGGGCGTCGGCCTTGCGGGGCGCGGCGGCGCACGCGGACAGGAGCGCCGCCAGGGCGAGCAGCAGCAGGCTCCTTCGTCCGGTACCGCCCACCCGCATCCCACGTCCCTCTAGTTGGCCCCGAGCCAGCGGATCACCGCGCGGCCCACGTCCGCGACGGTGGAGAACGACGCTAGCTCCGGAGCGGCGGGGCCGAAGTAGAGCATGGGGACGGCGTGGACGGTGTGTCCTCGAACCGACAGGTCCTCCACGTTGCCGTGGTCGCTGCACACCAGCACGCGCGCGTCGCCGGGCTGGCGGGCCACCACCGCGCGCAGGAAGGCGTCGAAGGTGTCGAGCGCCAGGCGGGCGGCCTCGAAGTCCCGCGCGTGGCCGGCCTCGTCCGCGAGGTAGTGCTCGAAGAAGGTGAAGTCCGCCTGGCCGGCGATGCGCCAGAAGAGGGCCGCGGCCTCCTCGGGCGTGCGGTGGGGCACGTCCAGGCCGTGCGCGCGCGCGGCGGCGCCGGTGATGTCGTGGGTGAGGCCGTCGTCCGCGCGAGCGTCGTCCAGCGTGCGCAGCGGCTCGCCTCCCGCGGCGAAGGCGAGCTTCGCGGCGGAGGGGCGCACCTTGCGCGCGACGCGCTCGGACAGGGTGAACTCCGGCGGGGACGTGGAGGGGCGGCGGGGGACGCCGAGCGCGTCCAGGTACGGCGCGGGGTACGCGTTGGCGAAGGTGGCGGTGCGGCCCGACTCCTTCAGGCGCCGCACGATGGAGCGCTCCGCGAGCAGCGCTCGCAGGGCGGTGTTGGGGTAGCCCAGCACGTGGCCGCCCACGAGGACGGGGGCGGGGTCTCCGGTGAGGATGGCCGTCTGGTTGGAGGCGGACTGGGGCCGGCCGGGCACGCCGAAGGTGGGGTCCACCGCGAGGCCCGTGCCGCCATGGGGTAGGACGGGGGCGGGGGTGTCCTGGAACCAGGCCAGGAGGTGGTCGCGGTCCGCGAGCGGGTTCACGGCCGGGTCCTTCCGCCCGATGCCCACCCCGTCGATGAACAGGATCGCGACGCGCACGGCCCGGGACTGTATCCTCGAAACCGACACGCATGGCCATCCACGGCGACCTCTTCAGCTACCCGCTCCCCGAGTTCCTTCAATGGCTCGACAGCTCCCGCAAGACGGGGACGCTGCAGCTGTCGTGGGAGGCGGGCGAGCGCAAGTTGTTCCTCCTGTCCGGCCAGGTGGGCGCCACCGCGAGCGAAGGGCTTCGCGGCCGGGTGGCCCGCCTGCTGTCGCTGCCGAAGCTGGCGACGGGCACGCGCGTGCTGGCGGCGTTCGACGAGCTGGCGCGCACGCCGGACGTGGACGCGGCCTTCGACGCGCACGGGGTGCAGGCGAGGTGGGTGCGGGACCTGGGCCGCGAGGAGCTGTTCGCGGCGATGACGGACCTGACCATCGCGGGGCAGGGCACCTTCCACTGGACGGAGGACGCGGACCGCACCGGTGAGGACTGGGTGCCGTCCGACATGAGCATCCGCGAGCTGCTCTTCGAGTCCCTGCGCTGGGTGGACGAGCAGGGGGACGTGGACAAGGCGCTGCCCATCGACGCGCTGAGCGTGAAGGCGCTCGCGCCGCCCAGCCCCAGCCAGCCGCTGATGCACCGGATCATCCTCGCGCTGACGACGACGCCCCAGAACCTGGGGCGGCTGCGGCTGTCCATGGGCGTGTCGCGCTCCTCGGTGACGCGCCGGGTGCACGAGCTCCTGCGCGCGAAGCTGGTGGAGGTGGATGGCGCGCCGCAGGTGGAAGCGGATCCGGTGGCGGAGATGCTGGAGAAGGGCGCGGTGCTGATGCGCGAGGGCCAGTACGACGCGGCCGGCATCGTGTGCGCGTCGCTGCTGGCCAGCGACCCCGCGGACCGGCGCGTGCGCGAGTTCGCGCGCCTGGTGCAGCGCGAGCACGTGGCCTCGCTCTACGCGGACCTGCCGCCGCTGGTGGTGCCGCAGCTGATCCAGGCCCCGCAGACCATGGTGATGCTCAAGCCGGAGGAGCGGCAGATCGCCGGGCTCATCAGCGGGACGTGGGACGTGTCCACGCTGGTGCTGGCCAGCCCCGCGCGCGAGCTGGAGACGCTCAAGACGCTGGCGAAGCTGCACCGCATGGGGCTGTTGCAGCTCACGCTCCCGCGCTGAGGCGGGGCCTCGGGGGGGCGGCCCGCGAGCCGTGCCCCGCGCGCCTCACCCGGCGGTCGGGAGCCCCACGGCGTTGAGTCGCACGAAGACCTGCATGAGGACGTAGAGCGCGAAGGCCGCGTCATCCACGCGCAGCTGCGGCAGGGTGGACAGGCCCTGGAGGCGCAGCAGGTCCGAGCCGTCCACGTGGAGCAGGAAGGCCTGCTGGGCCAGGGTGCCTTCGCCCGCGAACGCCATGGCGCGACGGACGGCGTCGGTGCAGGCGGTGACGCAGGTGGTGTAGTCCCCGGCGGTGAAGGCGGCCTCCGCGGCCCGCGCGTGGTCGAAGAG
>JAFADT010000830.1 GCA_023424585.1 Pseudomonadota bacterium | reverse complement strand
GCACCGCCGTCACCAGGGACACGCTCGCTGTGAGGCCGAGCATGAAGGGCTCGAGCCCCGGCCCTGACTCCAGCGAGGCCGGGACGAAGGTCTGGAGCAGCCCCTGCCCCCAGAGCGCGAGCAGCAGCCCGCCCACGCCGCCGAACAGGGCCCGGACCCCGCTCTCCACGAACACCTGCCGGACCAGCTGCCACCGGGTCGCGCCCAGCGCGATGCGCACCGCCAGCTCATGCATCCGCGCGCTGCCCCGCGCGAGCAGCAGGTTCGTGAGGTTCGCGCACCCCAGCAGCAACAGCAGCACCGCGACGCCCGTCACGACCTGGAGCTGGGAGCGGGACTGCTCGACGAGGTACGCATGGAGGGGCTCCACCAGCACGCCCACCCGGGGCTCGCCCGGGACGGCGCCGGCCTCCAGCGTGCGCGGGAGCAGCTCCGCGCGGGCCTGCTCCACGGACACGCCCGGGCGCAGCCGTCCCACGACGCGCAGCACGTTTCCCCTGTCCCGGGAGGCCTCCAGCGCGAGGGGCTTCCACGCCTCCACCTCCGGCTCGAAGTGGAAGGACTCCGGCAGCACGCCCACGATGACGTGGGGCACGTCGTCCAGCAGGAGGTGCTGGCCCAGCGCGGCGGGGTCCGCGCCGTACAGGCGCCGCCACAGCGCGTGCGTCAGCACGACCGCGTGGTCGCGGCCGGGGACCTCCTCCTCCGGCTCCCAGAACCTCCCCAGCGCGGGCCGGACCCCCAGCATGGACATCAGCCCGGCGGAGCCCCGGCCCACGCTCAGCCGGCCCTCCAGCCCCGCTCCGCCCAGGAGCTGCTTCTCCACGCGGACGCCTTCGATGTCGGAGAAGCTCCGGGTCCCCTCCCGCCACGCGCGCCACACCGGAGCGCTCACCCGGGTGCGGTCCTTGTGGGGGCCCGCCCCCGCCCCCGGCGTCGTCGCCTGGAAGAGGCGCACCAGCTGCTCCGCCTCCGGGTACGGCAGGGGCTGCCAGAGCACCGGATACACGACGCTGAAGACCGCCGTGGTCGCGCCGATGGTGAGCGCGAGCGTCGCCACGACGACCGCGGTGAAGAGCTTCTCCCGGGCCATCGAGCGCAACGCGCGCCGGACTTCGAGCAAGGGCATGGACCTGTCAGGGGTGGAGGATGAGCACGCGCGTGAAGCAACGAGGATGCCACGCACGGCCTTCCCCTGCCGGGCGGCTCACGTCACCCCGGCGCCTGACCGGAGGTGGGAACGGCCGTCCCACTTCCGGGAACCGCCTGCCTCGTGAGCCAGCGCATCGTCGCCTCGGTGACCACGCCGAACAGGGCCGTCTGCGCGAACAGCCAGGCGTGCTCCGCGCGCGTCCAGGTGCTCTCCGCGGCCGTCGCCTGGAAGAGGGGGAACGCCATCCGCTCGAACCCCAGCACGCCCCCTCCCAGCAGCGCCCCGCTGGCGACGAGGGGCCACCTCGGCAGGCGCCTCCGCGCCAGGCCCCAGCCCATCCCCAGCAGGGGGCCATAGCCCGCGCGCAGCGCGAAGGCCCAGTCCGCCGCCTCGCGCCGGGACAGCTTCCGTCCGAGCAGCCGGCTCAGCACGTGCCGCGCGATGTTTCGCGCGGAGTAGGGCGGCGGGTGGCCCAGCGAGGCATTGCGCACGGCGACCAGCACGCCCAGGGCGCCGGTGCCCACGGCCCCGGCGACATACGCCGCGGCGTATGGATTCCTCATGGCCTATCCCTTCATCAGGTTGCGCATCACGAACCACAGGTTGGCCGGGCGCTCCGCCAGCCGGCGCATGAAATAGGGATACCAGTGCTTCCCATACGGGACATAGACACGCACCGGGTGGCCCGCCTTCGCCAGCTGCTCCTGGAGGTCGCGCCGGATGCCATACAGCATCTGGAATTCGAAGGCGCCCTTGGGCAGTTGCTGGCGCGCGGCGTACGCCAGCGTGGCGTCAATCATCCGCTCATCATGCGTGGCGATGCCGTGATACACGCCGCTGTCCAGGAGGATGCGCATGCAGCGCACGTAGCTCGCGTCCACGTCCTGCTTGTCCGGGAAGGCCACGTCGGGACCCTCCAGGTAGGCCCCCTTGCACAGCCGGACGCGGACGCGCTCCGCGCACAGGGCCTTCGCGTCCTCCTCCGTGCGCCGCAAGTAGCTCTGGAGCACCGCGCCCACGTGCCGCTCGCCGAACTCCGAGTGCAAGCTCCGCACGATGTCCAGGGTCGCCTGCGTGACGGCGCTCTCCTCCATGTCCACGCGCACGAACGAGTCCCGCGCCGTCGCGTCCGCGACCACCGCCCGCGCGTTCTGGAGCGCCAGGCTCCGGTCGAACAACAGCCCGCACTGCGTGAGCTTCAGCGACACGCTGGCCTTCACGCCCACCTGGTCGATGCGCGCCAGCAGCCGCAGGTACTGTTTCACCTCGTCGCGCGCCTCCTGGGGCGAGCGCACCGCTTCGTTGAGGTGGTCGAAGCTGGCCATCAACCCCTTCGCCGTGAGGGCGCGCGCCGCGTCCACCACCTCCTCCAGCGTCTCCCCCGCGATGAAGCGCGCCGCCAGCTGGCGAAAGGGTTTGAGCCGCGTGGCCACGTCCTTGAGGTTGGACTGACGCGACAGGAACAGCAGCGCGGAGCGGGACAGGTGATCCGAGGCCGTGGTCATGTGGATGCGCTCCCCCGCCGCTAGAGATGACGCCTGCTCAGTCCGGGTGCCGCGCGAGGAAGTCGGACACGCTCGCGTTGAACGCTTCCGGGTGGCTCATGTACGGCAGGTGACTGGCTGTCTCCAGGAACTCCAGCCGGGCGCCCGGCACGTGCGCCGCCACGTCGCGCGCGGCGGCCGGGGGCACCAGCAGGTCGCGCCCGCCCTCGATGATGAGCGTGGGCACGCGCAGCTCCCGCAGCCGGTGCAGGAAGTCCGCGGCCAGGATGTCGCGCAGCCGCCGCATCAGCTCCAGCGACGACAGGCGGCGGGCCTCGCGCACGATCTCGGCCCGCCCCTCCGGCGGCAGCCACCGGCCCCCCAGCACGCGCGCCGCCGTGGGCGCGAACACATACGCCAGCGGCCGGGGCGCCCGCACCAGCGTGGACAGCGTCAACGCCAGCCGCCGCACCCGGCGCACGCTGGCCACCGGCGACACCAGCACCAGCGCCTTCACCCGCTGGGGGTGCTCCAACGCATACGCGATGGACAGCAGGCTGCCGTAGGACGACCCCAGCAACGCGAAGCGCTCCGGCAGCCCCGCCTCCGGGTGGTTGAGCACGGACAGGTTCCACTGGAGCGGCGTATGGGTCGCGGGCGTCTTCAGGGGCGGCGTCCACAACAGGAGGTTCCACGCCTGCGCCAATGGCTCCATGGGCGCGAAGGACCGGCCACTGGCCCCCAGCCCCGGAAGACAGACCACCGTGCGTGATACATCCCTGTTGCCCTGGGGAAAGGTGAACAGCCGCACCGGCGTGCCCCGGACGAGCCGCTCCTCGCAGTCCAGCCGCTCATAGCCGCGCTGGATGTCTTCCACGTCCGGCACCAGCGGCGGCACGCGGTCCGTCCGGGATGCGACGGTGGGAGCATCAAGCATGGCAGGCCCTCAACAGCAGGCGCCGGACGCTGGCGGCCACGCGGTCGCGGAAGGCCCGCACGCGCGACTCCGGCGCGCCCGACGGCGGCGGTTCATGCGGTTCACCCACGGCGAAGGTCAACTGGACCGGCAGCGGCAGGGGCCCCAATCCCATCACCAACGGCATGCGATATTTGTCCTCCGCGGCCAGGCGCACACACCACCGGTCCTCGTCCGGAGGCCAGAAGAAGGTGTCATCCACCCCGAAGCCGGCGAAGGGCACCACCGGCACCCCGGCCTGCATGGCCAACCGGACGAAGCCCAGCGCGCGCTCCCACCGCAGGCGGTAGCGGCCCTGACTGCGTTTGAAGGTCTCCCGCGCGCCGCCCGGATAACAGACGACGAGCTGGCCCTCCTGGAGCGCGCGGAGCGCGTTCTCCGGCGTCCCCTCCACCCCGCCCAGCCAGGGCAGCACCGTGCGCACGAGGGGAATCTTGAAGAACCCCCGCTCCGCCAGCCCCCGCGGATAGCGCCCCGTGGCCTGGTGCAGGAGGTGGAAGAAGGCGGGGGTCTCGTATCCCCAGACACCGTGATTGCCCACGAGCAGCAGCGGGCCCTGTCTGTGCAGATGTTCAGCTCCCATCAGTCGGGCGCGGTGGTAGCGCGCGGACAGGGCGGCGCCGCCCTCCGCGAAACGGAACACCGCCTGCCGGACGCTGACGAGTGGGTTTGCCACGGTGGAGGCAAGATGCAGCCGCCCCTGGCCGGGGGCACCCTGGCGCCAGGCGGCCGGGCAGGGGCTCCACCGCCGCCGTCACCGGAGAAGGGCATGCACGCCAGCAGGCTGCCTTTCAGGGCGGAAGGAGGGGTGCGGTTGTCCGCTCTCGGGGCCGTGTCGATGCTTGGGGACATGGCCGGCCCTTTCGACATCCTCCTGCAACAACACCGCGAGCTGGAGGAGCTGCTGGAGCGGCTGGCCTCGGAGCAGGACGCGGAGGAGCTGGCGTCCGGTCAGGAGTCCCTGGCCCGCCTGCTGAGACTGCACTCCCGCCTGGAGGAGCGCTGCATCCAGCCGCTCCTGACGCGCGTGGAGGGCCGCGCGCGCGCCCGCGAGGAGGCCGAGGACCACCTCACCCTGCGGGAGCTGATGGAGGAATTGCAGGAGCTGACGCCGCGCGGCGCCGACTGGCAGGCGCGCCTCTTCACGCTGTCGGACCAGGTCGTGGCGCACGTGCAGGCCACCGAGCATGGGGTGCTCCCCCGCCTGTCCGCGTCCCTCGACTCGGATGAACTGGAGGAACTGGGACACGACCTCGCACTGACGTGCGAGGAGCTGCTGGAGCGCTCGCAACACCCCCCTGCTCCCAGTCGCGGAGCGGTGTTGGAACCCCTGCATTGGGACGCGTGAGAGGTGGCTGAAAGCGCCGCCGAGGCCTATTTCCCGGGCCTTTCCCGCCTGCTGATACGCAGTGGCGTCACAACTTTTTATCGCTTCCTTCGACAAATGCCTTTCTGGAAGGTATTGGTAGTCCGGCGTGCCGGTTCACGCCAAGGCAATGCTCCCCCCTTAAACCGAGGATTGTTCGAAATGTCAGTTGACAAGGCGTTCCGCGAGATGATTCGCAACGAGATTGAAGTCCAGCTCAAGCCCCTGCGCGACGTGGTGTCTCGTCTGGAGTCGGGCACGGCGGACCTGGATGCGCTGCGCAGCGTGGCCGAGCGGCTGGCGCCCCTGGCGCAGGTGGTGGGGCCCCTCTTCGGCGCGAGCGCGCCCGCGGCGGGCAAGGCGGGGCGTCGTCC
>JAFADT010000784.1 GCA_023424585.1 Pseudomonadota bacterium | reverse complement strand
GCCCCGCGCTGGGAGCGCAGGCGCCCGCGGCCACGCCCACGCCGGTAGGGACGTCCGGCACGGCGGTGCAGACGAACGGCGCCACGGTGGCGGACTACCAGGTGGGTCCGCCCCGGCGCCCGGACATCCACCACGACAACGGCTTCCTGCAGAACCCCAACGACCCCAACGACCCCAACCCCATCCCCACGGAGAGCCCGGGGCTGGGTGACTACGCGGCGCGGGCCGAGTGGGAGCTGAAGCTCAACGCCGCGCGCGCGGTCCAGGGCATCCCGGGCGTGCCGCACAACGACATCCCGGATGGCCTGGACACGTACGACCACTTCCTGCACGGCAACGGCGCGGACCGGCACTTCGACTACGAGCGCTTCGTCAGCACGGACCCCGCCGGTCAGGCGGTGCTCACCAACTCCACGCGCGACACGCAGCAGGCGGCGGAGGCGGCGTACAACCAGATGATCGCGCAGGACCCGTCCCTGGCCGGCAAGCCGGTGACGTTCCAGATCACCGGCTCGCAGATTGGCGTGGGCGCCAGCGAGCAGTTCCCGTACCCGGAGACGGAGAACTGGCAGAAGGCGATTGGCGGCCACTCCATCTGGAACAGCGCGACGGTGACGGTGTATCCGCCGGAGACGCCGGGCGGGAAGCCCCGCTTCGAGATGGACATGACGCTCCACGCGGAGGACCGCTACAACTTCAACCCGGGCCAGTCGGACATCAACACCGGCACGCCGGACGCGGCCAACGGCCGGCTGGAGCGCACGGGCCTGGGGCACCAGTACACCAACTACGGCACGCTGCAGCGGCACGTGACGTGGGACCAGGGGAGCCCCGAGGATGCGACGTCGCGTCCCATCGGTGGCCGTTAGGCGCACGCTGGCTACCACCCTGCTCGCGGGGTGTGTTTCGCTGGCCTGCGACAAGCCCTCAGGGGGGAGTGCATCCATGACGACACAGACGGCCGCGCCGGCGGCGAAGACGGGAACGGACCTGGAGACGCTGGAGAAGACCGTGACGCTGCCGCGCCGCCCGCAGGCGGTGCAGTGGCGCCAGTCGCCGCGAGGCATCCAGGGCGGGCTGGGGCCCACGGACACGCAGTTCCTCGCGGTGCTGGAGTACCCGGAGGCGGAGGGCCAGGCGCTCCAGGCCACGCTGAAGCCCACGCGGCTGACGGTGAAGGTGGATGACGGCGGATGGCTGCCGGCGGCCACCCGTGAAGCCCTGAAGGGAGCCACCGCCTACGACGCGGCGCCCTTCTTCAAGGGCTCGCTGCGCCAGGGCACCGTGTTCCAACTGCCCCAGTCGAGCACCTTCGTCCTGGTGCTCTTCAGCACCTGAGCAGGTAGCCAGAAGTCCCCGGTCCCAGCCGGCGCCGAAGCCAGGCCCGGATGGAGGCGCCAGGGTCAGCGATGCAGGCGCGCCCCCCCACACGGAGGGCGCGCCTGGCATCACGGGTGCCCGGGACGCGGAGACCACCGCCGCTCACGAAGCCACAGGGCCCAGGGAACAGGCAACGAAGCGCCAGAGGCGCATGGCCCACCGACCCAAGCGCCCCCATGTGCCGTGAAGCAGTCCATCCGCCCCGGCCATCCCCCCAGGGAGGTGTCCGCGAGCATCGACGGGAGAATCCCCGCCCTCACGGAATGGGAGCCCCCACGCGGAAAGAAGCCGCTGCGCGACATTCGGCTCCCCCGAGAGAACCTCGCCACGAAGGCGCTGAGCGGCCCCAAGCGCCTCGCCGTCCCCGGTGACGGGAGCAAGACCACCGAGGCCACACGTTCTCACGCGAGTGTGTTCCGCAGCCGCCGTGCCCTGTTCGACGACCGGCGCAAGGTGGACAGTTCCCTCCTCTTCCTCAGAGGGACGTGCGTCCCGCGTTGGACCCGGCAAGGGGAGAGCAAGCCCTCCTTCATCCACACAGGGGCGTGTGTTGAGCGCCTCGTCTCGCACAAGAGCTTGCGCAGGGACACCGAGCCCCGGCGTCTCCACGCCGAGGCACGTCTCCAGCGCGGAGGATGGTTCGGCGACAGGCTCGAGACAGCCAAGACCATGCGCCGCCGTGCCGGGACGTGCCGTCATCGCATCGGATGGAGAGGTGGCGGTCACGGTGTCGCAAACAAGGCCTTCCTCGTCACGGTGGGTTTCGAGGGAAGCAGTCTTTCGTAGGGCGGGCGCGAATTGCTCCAGGACTTGTTCGTCGTAAGCCTTCATCAGCGCGGGCAGCTCATGCTGGAGTTCGTGGACGTTACGCTCCATCAAAGTCACCTGCGCGCAGTTGGCCCACTCGCGCAGCGCTTCACCGCCCAAGAGGGGCAGCAGCCGGGCCGCGCCGACCATGAAGGCCCGCTGTAGGGACTGAACGAGGAGCACATGTCCAGGCCGAGCCGCCACCCTTGCCGCCAGCCGCAGCAACTCAAACTCCACCTGGGCGCACCGCGCCCCCGGCTCCCAGCGGGCCGCGTCCCAAAGCTGGAAGCAAAGGCCCTTCAACTGGCTCAAGTCCCTCTCGGAGGCCTTCGCGCAGCAGTCGGTCAGCAGTTCCACCATCACCTGCCGCCGGAGGCTGAAGTAGCCCTCCAGGAGCCACCGTGCGTCCGGAGAGCGTGCGTCATGCAACGCCAGTCCCAGGTTCTCCAGCGTCAGTGACTCATCCAACGCCACCGCGCGCGTATTGCGTCCGGGGTGCTGCACCACCAGGCCTCGCGCAGCGAGTCGCCGCAGTGCCTCGCGAATGGTGCCCCGGCACACGCCAAAGCGACGCGCCAGCTTCGCTTCAGGGCCGAACTGCCCGCTCGGGTGCACCCTTCCCAGCGCGATATCAAGTTCAAGCTGCGCTTCCACATACGCCACCAGTCCACCCCGTCCCATCTCCATCCCCTTCCTCGGCCCAGCATCGCCATCCAACCATGGGGGTCTGACATGGACGAGTGGTCTCGCACCCCAGGCCATCTGTTGGGGCAGCGCACCCCTGAGCCACATGCGGAAAACTTGTCCAACCGTCCTACAAGTTCGCGAGCTCGAGCGCCGCTCCGTGAAAACCGGTCCTACGGTCGGACACGCCCACGGGCTCGGGTCACATGCGGCGAAAACCAGTCCGACGGTCCTACAGGTCCGCGAGCTCCGGGCCCCGAACGGCGCCAACGTGTCCGACAGCCAGGCCGATTCACCGGGCGGCCCCTATACGGCAAGAACCGGACCAAAAATCAAACATGCTCGCGTCCCAGAAGCCAACGCTGCAAAGACTATCTGACTGTCCGACACGCTCGCGGCCTCGGACTTCATTGGGTGAAGACCCGTCCGAAAATCCAATTCAATTGCAGCGTATACCCCAGACCGCGGGCCCGGTCCGACCGTCCTACAGGCTCGCAGCTCGTGAGCCCCGAGCCGAGAAAGACCTGTCCGACTGTCCTACAGATTCGCGGTTCGACGGCCCAACCTGAGAAAGACCTGTCCGACTGTCCTACAGACTCGCGGATCGGGGGCCCAGGCCGCGCAAACTCTTCCGACCGTCCTACAGGTTCGTGGCTCGTAGGGGGCCCAGGCCGTACAAACCTGTCCGACGGTCCTACGGGTTCGTGGCTCGGGGCCCCGCAGGTTGTGAAATGTATCCGACTGTCCTACGGGTTCGCCGCTCGGGGTCGCAGACTGCGCAGACCTGTTCGACTGTCCTACGGGTCAACGGCTGTGGACTTCGGGCTGTGAAACCTGTCCGACTGTCGGACAGGTTTCTGGAAAGTGTGCCCGCCGGGCGGCCTCTGCGCCTGTAGCTCCAATTCGGCGGTTTCGCGGCTACACCGTCGCGGAGCTTGGCGGTCCATGCTCGTGGAGCCGTGTTGGCGCCTGCTCGAATACAGCGCCATCAGGCCCAGCGGTGTGCTCCGCGAGGTGCTCGTCATCGCGGAGGATTTCGGGACGCGGGATTTGCCAACGCTTTTCTTGCGACCTGCCCGGACTGGTCTCGGCTGAGCTCCGGAGAGAACCAGCATCAAGTGTTCCCTGCCAGCCGCCCCTCTTTCGTTTCGGGGCTACAGCGCGCCTTCGGGCCGCGACCTCTTCTGCGGCGTGGCCGCGCGATGGACGTCGCGTGGCGTCCCTGACTTCTCATCCGCGCCACTGGCCGCGCTGTTGATGATGGCGCTCGCGAGCAGGAAAGTGTTGAGACGCAGCTGTATGAAGTTGTTCTCCACCTTCGGTGGCTGCTGCATGCGCAGGGTGCGGTCCTCGCCCTGCCGGTGCTTCGGCCACTCCGTCTCGGAAGCGGGCGCTCCCGTGCGGGCGAACTGGAGCGCCCAACCACTCACCTGACGCGAGTACGCGCGGTCCTCCTCGGTGAGCACGTCCTGGGTGGGCGGGCAACGGGCCACCGTGTCCAGGAAGTACGGGACGTCCGAGCCGTGTGGGACGCCGTCGGGGAACTCCGGGCGGAGCTCGGCGGCTGTGTACTCGAAGTAGAAGCGCCACGCGTCGGAGACCTTCTGGTGCAGGTCCGCGACCTGCCGGGGGATGAGCGTGAAGACGATGTCGCGGCATACCTGGCGCGCCAGCTCCTCGTCAGGCGACACTCCTGGATAGAGCAGGCCGATGGGCACATTGTTGTCCCGCAGCGCCTGGAGGACATCCATGGGATCCTTGCCCATGGCCTCCATCACGCTCACGTCGTCGCTGGTGCTTCCCAGAATGAGCGGCACCCGAGCCTGCTGCTGCGCCTTGAAGGTAGACAGGATGGACTGCGGTAGCACCGTGTCTCCAGACACGGCCACCGGCGCCAGCGAGTGCTCCGGCGGCTGCTGCCAGAAGGACTCCGCGGGCAGCTCGCGCAGGCGCTCCGGGGTCGCGTCCGCGTCCGCCACGCCCATGCCACGGATCAGCGCCTCCCCCTTGACCCGCGCATTCTCCAACGGCATCTCGTCCAGACCGTACACGCTCAGCGCCACGCCCCGGTGGAAGTATGGCCGCGCGGCCTCCATGCAGAAGAGGGCCAGCACGCTCTTGGCGCCCGCGGACTGGCCGACGATCGTAACGTTGTTCGCGTCTCCACCAAACCCGGCGATGTTGCGGTTCACCCACTGGAGCGCGGCGACCTGATCCAAGAGACCGAAGTTGGCGGCGCCTCCCCCGGGCTCCTGCTGAAGCGCCGGATGCGCCAGGAAGCCCAGGTGGCCCAGACGGTAGTTCAGCGTGACGAGGATGACGTCCCGCGACGCCAGGGGTACGCCGTTGTATGGGGGCAGGCCGCTCGCACCAATCACATACGCACCCCCGTGGATCCACACGATGACGGGCAGCCTCGCCTGGGAATCCACGCGAGGCGTCCAGACGTTGAGGTAGAGACAATCCTCGCCCAGCGGGTACGGGTCCCCGCCACCGCCCTCGATGCAGGCATCGCGCGACTGGAGCGAGGACTTGCCGAACGTGGACGCCTGCCGGATGTGCTTCCAGGGCACGGCCGCGGCGGGCGGACGCCAGCGCAGCGCGCCCACGGGAGGCTGGGCGTAGGGGATGCCCTTGAAGGCATACACCCCCTCTTCGACCACGCCTTGGAGCTGCCCTTCGACAGTGCTGACGGCGGGTGCGGACTGCAGGACCATGTTTGGCCCCCCCACGAGACCCGGCACTCCAGGGCCGGGCCGGGGCGAAGTAGAGGCTCCGCCCATGCAAGTCAATGCATCAGACTTCAAAGACAGCCACCCGTCCTCCAGTCGACTCGACCTCCGACCCCGGAGCATCAGGGCAATGCCATACCGAGTTCCCCCAGGACGATCCGGGCGATGGCGGCGTAGTCCCCATCGAAGTGGTGTCCTCCCTTGAGCAGCACGGCCCGGGTGCCGGGCACGCCGGACAGTACGGGACAGAGGCTGTCGGACAACTCTTCGTCACCATAAAGACAGAGCACGGGAGTCCCCTTCAAGGCCCGCACGTCCGGGAGCACCGCGTTCGTGGGCCGCCCCTTGCCGCCGAAGATATCGGTGACATGCACCTCGAACTCCGCCTCCTTGCCAGGCGCGAGCAGCACGACCAGCCGCACGCGCCCGCGTAGCTCCTCGGGCAGGCGCGTGGCGATGGCCGGCACCACGTCCGCGCCACGCGAGTAGCCCAGCAACACCACGCGCTGCTTGCCCCACGCGGAGAGGAAGTGACGCAGCGCTCGGGCCACGTCCGTGGCCGTCTCCTCGGGTGTGCGGCGCCTCCAGAAGTAGCGCAGCGAGTTGAACCCCACGACGGGAATGCCCTGCGCGGCAAGCGACTCGGACACGGACTGGTCCAGGTTGGCCCAGCCACCATCGCCGGTGACGAAGAGCGCCAGCGTGTCACCCGGGAGGCTCGTCGTCGCGGGGACCTCCACCAGCGGCAGCCCCTCCACCGACGCATCCCCCGCGCGCCCGCGCTCACCCGCATCCGGAAGCGGCGCGGCCGCGGAGACGACTGGCTGCGGCATCTCCGCGGTGAGCGGCGTGGCGGCGGCGTCATGCGCGGCCAGCAGCGCCCCCTGCCAGGTGGCCACCGGCATGCGCGCCAGTCCCGGCCCAGGAACCGTCAACACGCGAGCCGTCTCCAACGCACGGGTGAAGCAGTGGGCCGCCTTCACCGGATGGTCCACATCGTGGTCCGCGACGAGCAGCACCCACGGCTGCTTCAGCACACGCGAGGGCGCCAGCCGCTCCCGCGTGCGCCGGTCCGCGCGAGAGCGCACGAGCCCCGCGCCCGGACAGAAGGCCGCGGACGTCTCCAGCGCCGGCGCGAAGTCCACGCTCACCGCGCCCCGGAACGTGCCCGGTGGCGCCTGCGCCAGCGCCGCGTAGGCCACCGCCGCGCCCACGCCATCCCCCACGAGGACGGGGTGCAGGTACTCGGGCAGCTCCGCGTGCTGCTGATAGCCCTGGCTCAAGACCTCCAGGTCTCCCGCCGGGTAGGCGCACCGGGTGCCCTTCTCCAGGGCGTGCACATACGTCCTCGCGTCCACCGCGAGCACCAGCGCGCCGTGCGAGGCCAGGACGCGCGACAGCTCCAGCGCGCGGCCCTGCTCCGCGGGCCCATCCGCCAGGAGCAGCACCACCGTCCCAGGCCTCTCCGGCGGCGTCACCACCGTGACGTGACCGAAGCGGCCTCCGGGATGCAGCTTCTCCACTCGGGGCGCGGCCTCGGGCGCGGGGCCGGCCACGGGCGTCGGGCCACCAGACGGCTCCGCGCACGTGCACGCCCACGGAACGAGCGCCAGCGTCAACGCCAGCGCGGCGCCCACCACGAACCCTCCCGCGCGCCGGCTCATCGCGCCACCATCCCACCCAGCCCTCGCGACACCAGCGAGGCCACACCCGTGAGCACTCCTGGAAGCGCGAGCCCTCCTGGCGAGGCCAGGTAGCGCGGGGCCCAGTCCGGGCGGAACTTCTCCTTGTACTGGCGCAGCCCCTGGAAGTTGTAGAAGTGCTCGCCGTGCCGGAACACGAGCGCGCCCAGCCGGTTCCACATCGGCGCGAGCGTGCGCTCCTCGAAGCCGCTGAAGGGCGCCATGCCCAGGTTGAAGCGCCGGTAGCCCTGCCGCCGGCCCCACAGCATCAGCGACGTGAAGAGGAAGTCCATGGCGCCGTGCGGGCTGCCCGGCTGGTAGCGCATGAGGTCCACGCTCAATTCCTCCTTCGCGTCCGGAGCCCACACGTTGGCGAAGCCCGTGAGGACTCCGTCCTTGCACACCAGCGCCACCGGCCCCTGCTCCAGGTAGCGAGGGGAGAACCACCCCAGGCTGAAGCCCTTCTCCCGCGTGTGCTTCTCCTCGAGCCAGGCGTCGGAGATGGCCCGCAGCCGGGGCAGCAGCTCCGGCACGGCCTCGCGCGGCCGCACCTCGAAGGTCCAGCCCTCGCGCTCCATGCGGCGCAGGGTGTGACGCAGGCCGCGCCGCTCCGGCCCCTCCAGGTCGAAGTCCTGGAGCGGCACGGTGGCCTCCTCGCCCAGTTTGAGCAGCGTGAGGCCCAGGTCCAGGTAGCGTGGCAGCGCGCCCGGGCCCACCTGGTAGAAGCACGCCCAGCCGTGATGCCGGTCCGCCAGCTCGCGGAAGCGCCACGCCAGCTCCGTCGCCGCGTCCGGCGGCCCCACCGGATCCCCCATGGAGACCCACGCCCGGCCCGACACGCCGTACATCAGGAACGCGCTGCCCGCGTCGTTGATCATCAGGGACTTGTCCCCCACCAGCGCCAGCGAGGCCATGGACTCCGGCGCGCTCGCCACCAGGGGCCGCACCCGCCGCAGCTCCTCCACCGTCGCCGGATGCGCGCGCGGCCCCGCCGGCCGCAGGAGCGCGGCGAGCCCTACCACGACCATGGTCCCCAGCACGCCCACGCTGGCGCGCAGGAAGCGCGGCGCGTCCCCGGAGAAGGCGAAGTGCCACCAGAGATCATTGCGGTACTCCACGTGCCGGTAGGAGAAGAACCCCAGCCACACCGACGCGCCCACCACCGCCACCGTGGCCAGGAGCCACCCGGGGCTGAGGGCCTCCGCGAACAGCGACGTGTGCCGGTAGAACTGCTGGTGGAACGGCGCCAGCGCCGCGGCCAGCACGAGCAGCAGCGTGGCCTCCTCGTAGTCCACGCCCTTCACCACGGAGAACACCGCGCCCGCCACCAGCAGCACCTGCGTCAGCACGTAGGCCGCGTCCAGGCGCCGCTGGAGCCCGCGCGCGAGCAGGAGCAGCGACACGCCCACCAGGCTGCCCAGCAGGTGTGACACCTCCAGCAGCGGCAGCGGCACCAGGCGACGGAGCAACGCGAGCCGCTCGGTCGCGGCGGGCGTCGCCCCCGAGAACAGCAGCACCGTGCCCGCCACGAAGGCCACCGCCGACGCGGCCCACGGCACCACCGGCGCGAACGAGCTGTGCACCACCTTCGCCAGCCGCGTGAGGTGGTGGCGACGCTGGAGCAGCTCGTGCCCCGCGAGCAGCAGCGCCGCCACCATGAACGGCACCAGGTAGTAGATGATCCGGTACACGAGCAGCACCCCGACGACCTGGGGCGCGGGCACGCGGGGCGTGAGCGCGGAGAGCATCACCGTCTCGAAGACGCCCAGGCCCGCGGGCACCTGGCTGGCGATGCCCGCCAGCTGCGCCAGCGCGAACAGCGCGGTGAGCGACGGCAGCGACACGCCGCTGTCCGCGGGCAGCAGCACCCACAGCACCGCCGCCGCCAGCAGCCAGTCCCCGCAGGACACCACCAGCTGCGCCAGGGCTCGCGCGGGCGTCGGCAGCGTCCACTCCAGGCCGCGCACGCGCAGGGGCTTGCGCACGGTGGCGCACGCCACGAAGT
>JAFADT010000742.1 GCA_023424585.1 Pseudomonadota bacterium | reverse complement strand
GCACCGCGCAGGTGAGGAGGACGGTCCGCTTCCACCGGCCGCGCTTCGTCTCTGCCATGAGCTTCCTCAACGCATCCCCCGGAGCGGCCCCGGCGCCGCGGATCCACGAACGACGGTGTGACGGCCTACAGCGGGACCTCGTCCAGGTCCTTGCGCGGGAAGACGCGCGCGGGGATGCCCACCGCCACGCTGTCCGGCGGCACGTCCTGGAGCACCACGGCGTTCGCGCCGATGCGCGACCGCGCGCCGATGCGCACGGGCCCCAGGATGCGGGCGCCCGCGCCAATCCAGACATCGTCCTCGATGACCGGGTAGCCGTTGTCCTTGGCGGTGCCCACGGTGTTGTTGCCGTAGAAGCGCACGCGGTCGCCGATGCGCGCGTCGCCGCCAATCACGACGCCCAGGCTGTGCACGAAGTACACGCCCTTGCCCAGCGTCACGTCCTTGCCGATCTCGATGCCCATCACCGCCGTCTGCGCCACGCGCAGCACGTGGTTCACCAGCGGGATGTGGAAGGCCTGCGCCGCCTCGCGCGCGCGGTTGAGCGCGGTGATGCGGTACGAGTCGCTGGTCAGCACCACCTTGGCGATGGACCTCGCGTCCGACGTCCCGGTGGCCGCCTTGGCCATCTCCAGCGCGTCCGAGATGAGGGCTCCGAACATGGCTTTCATCCTTGGGGATCTCCCCGGCCCTGAAGATAGCGGGCGACGCCCCGGGCGACGCCCATCCAGCCGCCGGCCTCCGTGCGGGCGCCGCGCAGGTACTCCATGCCGTACGCCACGGAGGTGCCCGCGAAGGCGGCGCCCGTGAGGCCCAGCCTGTCCGCCACGCTGGAGGCCTTCACCACGGCCTCCGTCAGCCGGCGCGAGGCCTCCGGCGCCACCACCGCGGAGGCGAGCAGCGGGCGCGACAGCAGGTTCGTCTCGAAGAAGAGGCGCCACGGGTTCACGCCCTTCACGTCCGGGTGCTTCACGGAGACGTGGGTGTCGAACATGCCGTAGCGGTGGGCGCGGCGGATCCACTTCTCGAAGCTGACGTGGTCGCTGCCGTGCAGCACGTAGGCGTCCGGCGCGAAGAGGAACGCGCAGCCGGCCTTCTCCAGGCGCACGCCCAGCTCCACGTCCTCGGACTGGCCCAGCGTCTTGTCGAAGCCGCCCACGCCCACGTAGTCCGCGCGGGGGAAGGACACGTTGCCCGTGTACAGGTGGTTGCCGCGCGCCCTCGCGCCGGGGGCGGACAGCTCGTCCGCCATGCGGTTGTTGAGGTACGCGTACCAGCGCTCGAAGAGGGGCATCTCCCCGATCTCGGGGTCCGGCCGGATGCGGCCCAGCACCACGTTGCGCGAGCCCGGCGGGTGGTGGGCCAGGTGGCGCGCGAGGAAGTCGGAGGCCACCTGCATGTCGTCATCCGTGACGAGCACCGTGGCGGCCCGGGCGGCCAGCACGCCCCGGTGCCGGGCGGCGGCGGCGCCCGCGTTCTCCTGCACCTCCACGCGCAGCGAGTAGGGCAGCTTGAGCGCGCGGAGCGGGCCTTTCACGTCGGCGGCGGAGCCGTCGTCCACCACCACGACCTCGAACGCCTCGGGCGGCAGCGTCTGGCCGGCCAGCTGCTGGAGCAGGCGGGTGATGAGGGGCAGCCGGTTGTACGTGGCGATGACGACGCTGAGCCGGGGGGCCGGGCCAGCGGGAGGGTCGGAGGGGCTCATGGCTTCTTCTTCTTGGCGGCGTCGGCGCGCCTCTGCTTCTTCGTGGGACGCGGGAAGGTGACGCTGCCGGCGAAGCGGTCCTCGCCCACCAGGGCGAGCGTCTTCTGCGCGGAGCCGAAGTCCGTCTCGCCCAGGGTGACCACCAGCAGGGCGGTGTCCGCGGCGAGGGCCAGCGGGATGCTCGCCGGGTGGGAGATGAGCGAGTCGATGACCACCACCACCCGCTCCCCCTGCTCCACGCGGCGGCGCACCTCCTGGACCAGGCGGGGGGCGCCGGCGGGCTCGATGCCGGTGGCGTCCACCAGGCGCAGGGGCGGCTCCGGGTAGGGCGCGCCGGCCTCCAGCAGGGCCTGGCCCGCGTCCAGCGCGGGGGCGCCGGGGTGGGCGGGGATGACGACCAGGTAGCTCCAGCCGCGGCGGTCCAGCGCGAACCACAGCCGCGACAGCTCCGGCGAGGGCACGGCGCTGGCGGGCGAGGTCTCCTCGGCGGGTGGCGGGGGGCTCGAATCGGCGGACATGGGAGCGCGGACGGTATAACGCAATGAGGCGTCATGACCCAACGACCCGGGCGGGCGGGCAGGCGGAGGAGCGCGCCAGGGCTCTGCTGTCACGGCTGACACCCCCGCTCCGGCCGAGGGCCCTCCGGGGGCTGGGGAGGGCGGCGTGTTATGGAGGAGGGGTGCAGAAGATCGGCTACCTGATTCCCGAGTTCCCCGGACAGACCCACATCTTCTTCTGGCGCGAGCTGCAGGCGCTGCCGGCGAAGGGCGTGTCTCCGGAGCTGGTGTCCACCCGTCCGCCGCCCGCGCGAATCATCAGCCACAGCTGGGCGCGCGAGGCCATGGCGCGCACGGAGTACCTGGCGCCGCCGCCGCCGCTGGGGGTGGCTCGGGCCGCGCTGGAGATCGCCCGGGCCCTGCCCGCGGGCTGGGGGCGGGTGCTGGCCTCCATCGCGAGGGCGGAGGGGCTGGACGCGAAGGGGCGCGCGCAGCTGGTGGCGTTCGCGGTGATGGGCGGTCGGCTGGCGTCGCTGGCGCGCGAGCGCGGCTGGACGCACGTGCACGTGCACTCCTGCGCCAACGCGGCGCACGTGGCCATGTTCGCGCACCTGCTGTCGGGGCTCCCGTACAGCATGACGCTGCACGGGCCGCTGGACGACTACGGGCCGAACCAGCGGGAGAAGTGGCGGCACGCGAAGTTCGCCTTCGTCATCACGAAGAAGCTCCTGGGCGAGGTGCGCCAGGAGCTGGCGGGGAGCCTGCCGGAGCAGCTCGAGCTGGCGCCCATGGGCGTGGAGCTGGCGCGCTTCCAGCGCACGGTGCCCTACGCGCCGTGGACCGGCGAAGGCCCGCTGCGGCTCTTCGCGTGCGGCCGGCTGAACCCGTGCAAGGGGCACGCGGACCTCATCGACGCGGTGGGGATGCTGCGCGCGAAGGGCATCGACGCGCGGCTGTCCATCGCGGGCGAGGACGAGGCGGGCGGCACCACGTACCGCAAGGTGCTGGAGGCGAAGCTCGCGCAGGACGGGCTCACGGACGCGGTGACGCTGCTGGGCGCGGTGAGCGAGGACGTGGTGAAGGACGGCCTCCAGCGCTCGCACATCTTCGCGCTGGCGAGCCTCCAGGAGCCGCTGGGCGTGGCCATCATGGAGGCCATGGCGATGCGCGCGCCGGTGGTGGTGACGGGCGCGGGCGGCGTGAAGGAGCTGGTGGACGACGGCGTGGACGGCGTGCTGGTGCCGCCGCGGGCGCCCGCGGTGCTGGCGGAGAAGCTGGAGGAGCTGGCGCGCGACCCGGCGGAGGCGGCGCGGCTGGGCGAGGCCGGCCGCCGCAAGGTGGAGGAGCAGTTCAGCAGCGAGCGCAGCGCGGACATGCTCGCGCGGATGCTGGGCGCGCGGGCGGCGTAGCCCTCAGCGCACGGCCTTCCAGAAGAACAGGGCGGTGGCGCGCTTGTTCCGCTTGTCGCCCTGCCCGAAGTACGCGGTCGCCGAGTGCACGAAGTCGGCTCGGTAGACGATGAGGCGGTTGAAGACGTTCTCCACCTCCACGTCCTCCACCCACGCGTTGGCGGGCAGCTTCGTCACGCCGAAGGCCTGGGTGAGGTTGACGCAGCCGGGAGGGCAGGTGTTGCCGCCCAGCCCGCCGCCGGGCATGCGCAGCCGGTAGAAGGACGTGCCCACGCGCTTCACGGGCGGCTGGGGGTGCAGGTAGATGACGCCCGCGAAGTCGCACAGCGCCAGCGAGTCCACGTGGGGCTTCGCGGTGGACTCCTTCTCCCCCACGAGCTGCACGTGGTTGTGGGACAGCGCGCCCTGCGCGGGGGCCTCCTGCTTGAGGGCGCGCACGCCGGCCTGCTCGCAGATCCACCTCTCCACGGGGGCCAGCTCCTCCGGCGTGAGCGCGTGGGGGGCGCGGATGCCGGGCCAGATTTCAGGCCGCCACGGGGCGCCCATCGTCCAGTCCTCGCGGGCCAGGTTGCGCTCGTAGACCTCCAGCGCGTTGGGCAGCACGTTGTCCTTGATCCAGTAGTCCCGTCCCAGCTTCGGCTTCCGGTAGGGGAGCACGTCGCGAACGGCCGCCTCCGGGCGTCGTGGTGGAATCATGAGCGATGGCCGCCTTCCTGCCTCGCGGCGGAGTCCGGGCCCGCACGGGATGCGGGGAGGCGGATCCGGTCGTCGGGGCGTCGCCCATGTGAGCAAGAACCCGGCCCTGTTGTCACGCGCGCTCGGAGCCTCCGGCCGGGGCGTCCTGCCCCATCCGGTGGCCGCGCGAGGCGCGCTGGGGCGTTTTGCCCCACGGCCCCGGTGAAACATGTTTCAGGCCTGCCGCGCCGGAAGCGGGGGGCGTTGAGCGCTCCTTCGGGCCCGGTCAATTGAACCGGAGGCCCTTCTTCGTGCGGCCCCGTCCGGGATGACGACTGCTGATCATCCCGGCGCGCTTCTGTCGGAAACCCCCGGGCGCATGCCCCCGAGGGACATCCGAAAGACAGACACTGGATGCATTCGTGACAGCCGCGGTGGAAAACGCCAGGTGGGATAGGATTTCCAGACACTCTGAGGAATTCGTGGATAGTTTGCTCTGTCCGGTTTGAAAGCGCTTGTCATCATGGGCCGCACGGAAACGGAGCTCGGGGGGCACTTCCATGGCTGACAAAGAGATGCAGACGTTCGCGGCGCTGGTCATCCAATTCCGTTCAGGGCTGTTGAAGCACGCCCAGCGCATCCTGGGGAACGCGGCGGACGCGGAGGACCTGGTGCAGCACGCGCTGGACGAGGCGTGGAAGGAGCGGCTGCACCTCCAGGGGCCGGAGGCCTTCCGGGCCTGGACGGGGCGGGTCATCAACACGCGGGCCATCAGCCTGCTGCGCCACCACCGCGCGGAGCAGCGCAAGGCGGTGAACGCGGGCTGGGTGACGGTGCTCGCGGACGACCCGGAGGCGAGCGACAGCGGCGAGCTCTGGACCTTCATCCAGGAGAAGGACCTGCGCGAGGCGGTGGAGCGCCTGCCGCCGCAGCAGCGGGAGGTGTTCCACCTGCGCGCGCAGGGCCGCTCCTACGTGAGCATCGGCGCCCAGGTGGGCCGCTCCACGGGCACGGTGGGCTGGTGGCTCCACCAGGTGCGCGAACAGCTGCGCGAGCGGCTCCAGCCCATCGCGGAGGAGCGCCGGCTCTCCGTGGGCACGTGGCACTGACGCGGCGGCTCAGCGCTGCGGCTCCACGCGGGCGGCGTTGCCCAGGCGCGCGGCCACCAGCGCCTGCCCCGCGGCCTTCTCCTCCGGGAAGGGCAGGGGCGTGGCCTCCGCGCGCAGCAGCGGCAGCCCGTGCGGCTGGGCCTGGAGGAAGGCCACCAGCTTCTCCCGCACCAGGCAGCGCAGGTCGAACGCCTTGCCCGAGTCCGCCGCGCTCACCAGGGCGCGCAGCTTCATGGTGCGCTCGCTCAGGTCCGTCACCTGGAGCCCCTGCACCTTGCCGTCCCACAGCCCCTTGGACTCCTGCTCCAGGATGCGCTTGAGCTCCGCGCGCACCGCCGGCACGTCCGTGCGGAAGTCCACGTAGAGCTCCGCCGTGCCCAGGATCTCCGGCGACACCTTGCTCCAGTTCTGGAACGGCTTCTCCAGGAACTGCGTGATGGGGATGACCAGCCGGCGCAGGTCCCACACCTTCACGACGACGTAGGTGAGGGTGATCTCCTCGATCCACCCCCACTCGTTCTCGATGATGACCGTGTCGCCGATGCGCATGGGCTGCGTGATGGACAGCTGGATGCCCGCCAGCAGCGTGGACAGCGACTTCTGCGCCGCGAGGCCAATGGCCAGGCCCGCGATGCCTGCGGACGCCAGCAGGGACACGCCCACGTTGCGCACCGCCTCGAACTGGAGCAGCAGCAGCGACGCGGCCACCAGCACCACCGCCACCTCCACCACGCGCCGCAGGATGGCCAGCTGCGTGCGCAGCCCGCGCACCCGCGCCACGTCCGTGCCCTCCGGCGACTTCGCGACCTTCTCCTCCACGAACCGCGCCGCCCGGCTGAGGAAGCGCAGCGCGAACATCGCCGCCGCCACGATGATCATCGAGCGCGCCACCAGGTCCACCGCCGCCTGCGCCGGCGGGGGCAGCTGCAGGAGCCGCGCGCCCGCCGCCGCCAGCATGCCCGCCAGCACGTAGCGGATGCTCCCCTTGCCCGCCGCCAGCAGCTCGTCATCCCAGCCGGACTTCGTCAGCCCCGCGGCCCGGGCGCCCACGCGCAACGTCACCGCCTCCACCAGCCGCCCCAGGGCCCAGGCCCCCACCAGCACCAGCCCCAGCCCCAGCCACTGCCACGTCTCCAGCACCCACAGCGGGCGCGTGAAGAACACCGGCGGCAGCATCTCCAGCAGCGGCGACCCGTGCTCCGCGAACAGCGCGTCGATGGCGCCCACCGTGTCCGCGCTGAAGACCCACACCGGGCCCCCGGCCGCCTCCACGCGCTCCAGCACGATGTCCTGGGGGCCGCGCGCCGTGGCCACCTGGCCCAGCACCTCGCGGCGGGCGCGCTCCCCAGGCCCCGCCGGCTCCTTGCCGATGCGCGCGAAGTCCAGCCACAGCGTCCGGTCCAGCACCACCACCAGCCGCCGCGCCAGCTTCAGCCCCTCCTCCGCCTGCGTCGCCGGCGGCAGCCTCGACAGGTCCAGGTAGTGCGGCGCCCGCGCCGCGTCCCGGGCGTGCGCCGCGTCCAGGAACCCCGCCGCGGTCGCCGCGGGCGTGCTCCGGTCCACCTCCGCCGGAGGCGGCGGCAGCCCCTCGTTCAGCGCGAAGGCCCCCACCGGCCCCAACAGCAGAAACACCCACAGCCACGGCGGCACGAAACGACGCACGGCACTCTCCCATTCGATGTATGATTTGAGGGCAAACAATCATCTGGAGTCAGGCCTGTCCAGAGGGGATGACGCGGACCGCCAAGGGCCGGACGCGGTGCGGACGGGCGGGGAGGCGCCGGTCCAGGCGCGTCACGTCGTGGGGGCGGGCCAGGCACCTCCTTGTCCATGTCCCTTGTCCATGTCCGCTCCGGCGCCGCGGTTCAAGGACCGCAGCGCCGCGCTGTCCGGCATCGGCCGGGCGCTGGAGCACCTGCCCGCCGCCGAGGCCCCCCGACCCTCGCGCCTGGGCGGGGTAGGCTTTGAATTCTGGTTTTATAGCTTAGGCCGTGTTATTTGCTTTCCCGGTTCCCCTCGTGGGGGCGGTGAAACGGGATGCGCGGACGGAATGCATGGAGCGTGGCCGTGGCGCTGCTGGTGGGCTGCGCCGGCACGTCCTACTTCCAGCGCGGCCGGGAGACCCTCTTCGGCCAGCGGGGCGAGCGGGTCTGGGTCAAGGGCCCGTGGCCCGCCGTGCGCCCCTCCTCGGACGTGGACGAGGTCATCGACCAGCTCTGCCCGGCGGTGATGGCGCTGGACCGGGCCCGGGAGCGGGACTACGGCCAGGAGTACTGCGGGCTCATCTACTCGCTGGGCGGCGGGGAGTACTACGCGAGCTGGCCCTCGCCGCTGGGGCGCACGACGCTGGTGGGCGCGGACCTGCACCGCAAGAGCTGCAGCGTGCCCAGCGCCGTGCGGGATGACCGGGGCCTGCCCTCCACGCTGGCGGACTTCCACAGCCACCCCTGGTTCCCCTCCGGCATGTCCCAGGAGGACCGCTGGGGTCAGTCACAACGCTGGACCCTGCGCATCCAATTTGATGCAGGATGCACCGTGACCAAGCTGATCCCCTACAAGGGCGAGCACCGCCCGGGAGAGGTCTATTTGCGGCAGGGCAAGGCGTGGAAGCTCATCGGGTACATCCATGAAGCGGACAAGGACACGGGCTTCATCACGCCCGTGGAGGACTAGATGGGGCGCCAGGGTTCGTCATCGCGGCGGGTGTTCGTGAAGCGCGGGCTCGCGGCGCTGCTGGTGTTGCCCCTCTGCGGCTGCGCCCTCTTCGCGCGGCCGATGCGCCCGCCCCGCGCCTCCGACGAGGAGGCGGCCCGCTTCCAGTTCCCGCTGGACCTGCCCGCGGAGGGGCGGGCGCGGACGCCCGCCCTGGTCGCGGCGGCGACGCAGCTGGCGATGGATGACTTCCGCCCGCTGGACCTGAAGCCGCACAAGGGCGCGACCGCGGACGAGCTGTGCCTCTACCGGCGGGACTCCTTCGACGTGTGGACGGCGCCCGGCCCGGAGGGCGTGATGTTCGTGCGCTTCGTGCCTCGGCAGGACGCGTGCAACGCCGAGGGGCCCGTGACGGACGCGAGCGCCACGTACGCCATCGACACGCGCCAGTGGCGCATCCTCGCCATCCAGCGCTAGGCCGGCGTGGCGCCCGGGGGCGGGGCCTCCTCCGGCGCCGCGCGCGTCAGGCCCAGCACCTTCTCCCGCTGCGGCCACGGCCACGCGCCGGTGACCATGGCCAGCTTGCCCGCGAGCACCGAGCACACCGCGACCTGGAACGTGCAGATGTACGAGATGATGCCCATGTCTCCGAACACCTGGTTCAGGTAGGACGCCACCACGCCCACGATGACCAGGCACGCGGTCCGGTGCTCCGCCGCGTACGCGCGATGGTACGAGCGCGCCGACAGGTACACCGTCACCACCAGGTACATCCACACGCCCGTGAACCCGAACCACCCGCCGAAGGCCAGGAGGCCCAGGAGCGAGTTGTGCGGGTGGAAGCGGTACGTGGGGAACACGAACGCGATGTTGGGCAGCGGGTAGGGCTCCAGGAACTCGTGCCCGTAGCCCGTGCCGAACACGGGGTTGGTGTTCCACGTGGCGATGAGGTTGAGGTTCTCGATGTCGCGGTAGTCCAGCTCTCCTTCGGCGTGCTGCCCCTCGATGATGGAGCGGAAGGTCTGCACCGGCTTGAACACGCCGCTGTTGGAGCTCCACCCCGCCAGCATGTAGACGACCAGGAGCGGCGCGCACGCGATGAGCCCGCGCGTGACCAGCTTCTTCAGCGGCGTCCACGGGTTGAACAGGTACGCCGCGGCCAGGCCGCCCACGAGGCTCACGTACGCGAGCCGGCGGTCGTTGAAGAACATCCCGATGAACACCAGGAGGATGATGAGGAGGCCTCGGATGGCGTGGCCGGACCTGGGCCGCTCCAGCCACCGCGCGATGCACACGGTGATGGCGAAGATGAACGTCATCGAGTCCGAGTGGCAGGTCGTGTACTCCACCTCCAGGTGCTGGGCCGGCACGATGGCGAGCGCGAAGTACGTGCTCACCGCGGACTTGGTGAGCGCCGCCGCGATGATGGTCTTCGCCACCAGGGGCCAGTCCTCCGGCCCGCGCAGGCTGTAGTGGTACATCATCCCCACCAGCGGGAGCACCGCCGCCTGGTGCCACTGCCAGAGCGAGTTCTTGATGTCCCCGCCCCGCGCGATGCCCCACACCTCCATCCACATGATGGAGAAGAACGACAGCGCCAGCACCACCACCAGCGGCCGGGGGAGGGGCACCACCGGCGGGTCGATCTTCGACTTCGTGGCCCGCCGGTAGATGCCCAGCGCGATGGACCCCACGATGAGCCCGTCGATGAGCGGGAAGCGCAGGGCGCCAATGCCCACCAGCTCATGCATCTGGGTGAAGAGCAGCTTGCCCAGCGGGAAGAGCGGCGACGGCCAGAACATCGACTGGGGGCGCTCCGGCGTGTAGTCCACCGCGAGCACCAGGTAGAGCACCGTGATGCTCAGGTAGCGCAGCGGGACCTTCAGGATGACCCACACCGCGGTGACGGCCAGCACGGGCGCCAGGGTGACAATGGGGTCACCGTTACCCACGGCGGCCGCGCCCAGGGTGACGGCGCCCAGGCCCACGACCATGACGATGTACTGGAGCCAGGCGGCGGGCGAGGGTTGGAAGGCCATTCGAGCGAGGGGGGAGGCTATATCCCGGGCCCGGCTTGGGATAGATGCGGAGGGCGTATGGCTGGCACCCGACCCCGCGTCCTCTTGATTGCTGAGCTGTGCAACCCGGATTGGGTGAGCGTTCCCCTGGAGGGCTGGTCCCTGGCCCGCGCGCTCGCCGAGGTGGCGGACGTGCACCTGGTCACCCAGGTCCGCAACCGCGAGAACATCCTCAAGCAGGGGCTGGTGGAGGGGAAGGACTTCACCGCGCTGGACTCCACGCCGGTGGAGCGCCCGCTGGAGAAGGTGGGCGAGCTGCTCCGGGGCAGGGCGGGCGTCGGCTGGACCACGGCGACGGCGCTGAGCGTGCTGCCGTACTACTACTTCGAGGAGCTGCTCTGGCGGCGCTTCGGGGACCGCATCCGCGCGAGGGAGTTCGACGTGGTGCACCGCTACACGCCCATCAGCCCCACGACGCCCAGCACGCTGGCGGCGCGGTGCGCGGACGCGGGCGTGCCCTTCGTCATGGGCCCCATGAACGGCGGCCTGCCGTGGCCCAAGGGCTTCGGGGACGCGCGCCTGCGCGAGCGCGAGTGGCTGAGCTACGTGCGGGACGTCTACAAGCTGATGCCCTTCTACCAGTCGACGCGGAAGCACGCGGCGGCGCTGATGATGGGCTCGCGGGCGACGCGGGCGCAGCTGGCGCGGGAGTATCAGGACAAGGTGGTCTACATCCCGGAGAACGCCATCGACGTGCGGCGCTTCGGGGCCGCGAAGGCGGCGCCGCCGAAGCCGGGCGAGCCGCTGCGGGTGGCGTTCGTGGGGCGCTTCGTGCCGTACAAGGGCATGGCGATGCTCATCGACGCGGCGGCGCCGCTGGTGCGCGAGGGCAAGGTGCAGGTGGAGCTCATCGGCGACGGCGCGGAGATGGAGAACCTGCGCGCGCAGGTGGCGCGGGGCGGCCTGGAG
>JAFADT010000693.1 GCA_023424585.1 Pseudomonadota bacterium | reverse complement strand
CTCCTCAGTTGCGATTGCAACAATGGGTGCAAGCTCCCCAGGCAGGCTCACGTTGCTTTGACGGCAACGGCGCTCTTCTGCAAGCTGCACGGCAACCTTCCGCTCCGAGCGCCACGCGCCGGGGCATGAAGTGGAGCACGGAGCCCGGATGTCCTCGTCGTGCATGTCGCGCGGCCAGGTGTCGGGAGAGATGGCGTATGCGGCACCTGCTGGTGGCATGGAGTGTGGCGTGGCTGGGGATGGGATGCGCCGCGACCATTCCCCCCGAGCGCTTCCAGGCCCAGGTGACGGAGACGGAGCGCTGGCAGCGCGAGTTCCAGGCCGAGCGCGAGCGCACGGAGGCGCTGGCGGCGAAGCTGGCGGCCCTGGAGTCCGCGCTGGAGGAGCTGGCGCAGGAGCGCGCGGAGGCGGAGCAGGCGCGCGCGGAGGCGGAGCAGGCGCGCGCGACCGCGACGGAGGAGCTGGCGCGGGTGGAGGCGGAGCGCCACACGCTGGAGGAGCACAACGCGCAGCTGCTGGCGCGGCAGCGTGAGCTGGCGGCGCTGCATGAGGAGCTGTCGGACGTGTGGTACGAGTCCGCGCTGGAGCGCGCGCGGCGGCGCACGCAGCCGCCCCTGCCGGGCGCGACCTCCACCGAGGCGGCCGGGCCGGTGCCGTGAGTCTCACAGGGCGCGTCCGCGCGGCGGCGCCTCCTGGTTCTTCTTCTGCTGTCGACCCAAGGAGCGTGCCCGTGGCGATGAACTCGCGGACCCCCATCCGTGGATACCGCGCGGGTTTCTTCTTCGTGGTGATGCTCCTGTCGGGCGTCACCGGCTTCATGCTCTGGACGGAGGTGCGCACCGGGCATCAGGTGGACGCGCTGGTGCTGGAGGCCCTGGAGCGCGCGAGCCTCATCGGCCGCATCCGCGTGGACGTGATGTCGCTGGAGTCCGCCATCGAGGCGCACGTGCGCTCCAGCGGCGACGCCGAGCGCAAGGAAGCCGACGCGGTGATGGAGGACATCCTCAACAGCATCCGCCAGTCCTCGGAGGCGTACATGCGGCACCTGCCGCCCGGGGAGAAGGAGGTCTGGCTGCGCTTCAACGGCGCGTGCCAGGGCCTGGCGGATCAGGTGCGCGCGGCGGCGGTGTTCTCGCGCCAGCGCGACGCGGAGCGCGCCCGGCGCCACCTGGTGGAGAGCATCCGCCCGCTGGCGGCGGAGGTGGACCAGCTGGCGGGACAGCTGGCCACGGAGAACGCGTCCGACGCGCGCGTGCTGGTGGGGCGGCTGGGCACGCTGCGGGTGCGCAACACCGCCCTGGGCGCGGCCACCACGCTGCTGGCCATCCTGCTGTCCATGCTGGTGGGCTGGCACATCATCTCCCTGCTCAAGCGCCAGGACGCCACCATCCAGGGGCAGCTGGAGGAGCTGGGGCGCCACAACGAGGAGCTGGACGCGTTCACCCGCCGCGTGGCGCACGACCTGATGGGGCCCTTGTCGCCGCTCAAGGGCTACCTGACGCTCATCCGCCGCTCCGGCGCGGTGAAGGACCCGGGCGCGCTGGAGATGATCTCCCAGTGCGAGTCCAGCGCGGTGCGCATGGGGGAGCTCATCGAGGCGCTGCTGCGCTTCTGCCGCGCGGGCACGCGGGGCGACGGGACGATGGGCGAGCTGGACACGGCGGTGAGCACGCTGCTGCTGGAGGTGAGCCAGACGGCGACGGCGCTGGGCGTGGCGCTGGAGCGCGAGCTGGAGCCGGGCGTGCGGGTGGACTGCCCGGCGCAGCTGCTCCAGGTGGTGGCGCGCAACCTGCTGTCCAACGCGGTGAAGTACACGGCGGGGCGGCCGGATCCGCGCGTGAAGGTGCGGGTGGCCACGGAGGGGGCGGACGCGGTGGTGGAGGTCACGGACAACGGCATGGGGATGAGCGCCGCGACGCAGGCGTCGCTGTTCCAGCCGTTCTTCCGGGCCGCGGAGGCGCGGGGCATCCCGGGCCATGGCCTGGGGCTGGCGACCACCCGGCGCGTGGTGGAGGCGCACGGCGGCACGCTCACGGTGCACTCGGAGGAGGGCAAGGGCACGCGGATCCGCGTGCGGTTCGCACGAGTGACGCGCACTCCGGCGCCGCTTGTGGTGGAGTCCGGGGCGCAGCATGACGCTTCCTCCATCCGCAAGGCCTCATGAGCACAGCCCGAATCCTCGTCGTCGATGATGATCCGCATGCGCGGGACCTGCTCCAGCGCCTCCTGGGCGTGCTGGGCCCGGTGACGCAGGCGCCAGACCCCAGGGGCGCGGCGGAGCGGATGGGCGAGCAGTCCTTCGACCTGGTGCTCACGGACATGGCCATGCCCGACCCGGGCGACGGCCTGAAGGTGCTCCAGCTGGTGAAGTCGAACCTGCCGGACACGCCGGTGATCGTCGTGACGGCGTTCGGCAACATCGAGGGCGCGCTGGACAGCATCCAGCAGGGCGCCTTCGACTACCTGTCCAAGCCGTTCGACGTGGACGCCATCATGCGGGTGGCGAAGCGCGCGCTGGAGCAGAAGCGGCTGGTGGAGGAGAACCGCACGCTGCGCAAGCAGGTGGAGCGCACGTCGCTGGTGGGCCGCAGCCAGGCGCTGCTGGAGGTCTACAAGCAGGTCGCCCGCGCGGCGACGAGCAACGTGCCCGTGCTGATTACCGGTGAGACGGGGACGGGCAAGGAGATGGTGGCGCGGGCGCTGCACAAGCGCTCGGCGCGCACGTCGGGGCCGTTCATCCCGGTGGACTGCGGCGCCATCACCGAGTCGCTGATGGAGAGCGAGCTGTTCGGCCACGCGAAGGGCAGCTTCACGGGGGCGTCGGGCGCGCGGCGGGGCCTGTTCGAGGAGGCCAGCGGCGGCACGCTGTTCCTGGATGAGATTGGCGACGTGGGGATGAAGGTCCAGTCGCAGCTTTTGCGCGTGCTCCAGGAGGGGGAGATCCGCCGCGTCGGCGAGAGCGTCCCGGTGAAGGTGGACGTGCGGGTGCTGGCGGCGACGAACAAGGACCTGAAGGCGCGGGTGGCGGAGGGGCAGTTCCGCGAGGACCTGCTGTACCGGCTGGACGTGGTGCACCTGCACCTGCCGCCCCTGCGCGAGCGGCGCGAGGACATCCCCGCGCTGGTGGAGCACTTCGCGGCGCTGCACGCGCGGGGCGGCGTGCGGCCGGTGGTAACGGCGGACGCGATGGCGCGGCTCACGGTGTACGACTGGCCGGGCAACGTGCGGCAGCTGGAGAACGTGATGGCGCGGGCGCTCGCGCTGAACGTGACGGGCGTGCTGGGGCCGCCGGACTTCCCGGAGCCCATCGGTGACGCGCCCAAGCGGCTGATCGGGCTCGCGGGAGACTTGCCGAGCCTCGCGGAGCTGTCGAGGCGCTACGCCGCGCACGTGCTCCAGCACGTGGGGGGCAACAAGAGCGAGGCCGCGCGCCTGTTGGGCGTGGACCGCAAGACGCTCTACAAGCTCCTGGAGGCGCAGGAGTCGCCCGAAGGGCTCCCGCCCACGGAGGGGCGGGGCTGAGCCGCGGAGGCGCTTTCCGCCCTTCGTGGCAATCGCCGCTCAGGGCGCAAGCCCTGCCCACCCACGCGTTCTCTCGCGCAGGAGATCGCACCTGGGCCGACGTTGAGGATGTCAGCAGGGACCCGTAGCGTTCCGGCCTGTATGCGCCGCCGCTGGTTCCCCCTCGGACTCCCCCTGTTGTTCTTCGCGTGCGCTCCGGTGGAGCCCCCCGTGCCCGCCGCGCCGGTGGACGCGGGCGCCGTGACGGCCCAGGTCGCCGCGCCCGAGGCCGCGGTCGCGCCTACGGAGTCCGCGGAGGCGCTGCGCTCCGCGTGGCAGGCCACCGCGCCGGAGTCGTCCGCGGATGGTGGCGTCACGCACGCCACCGCGCCAGCGCTGCTCAGCGTGGCGGAGGGTCCGGAGGACGCGGGGCGCCCGCTCGAGCTGTCGCTGTCGCAGTCCATCTCCGTCGGCGCGGACACCGAAGCCCTGCCCGGCGAAGAGGAGCCGCAGGTCATCACCGAGTCCGAGGTCCCCGTGCTGGAGCTGGGCCCGGACGGTGAGCCGGTGATCGACGCGGAGGACGCCGCGCAGGAGGACTCCACCGAGACCGGCGTGGACGCCCTCGCGCGGGGCCTGGATGGCGGAAGCGCTCCGGGCTCGCCGGGAGGCGCCGTGGGCTCCGCCCCGAGCGAGCCGGAGGTCGCGGTGGCTGCGCCTGTCGCGAGCGACGGTGCCGGACCGCTCCCGGTGCCCGCGGCCTCGCCCGGCACGGGCGGCGACGGCGACGAGGACGTGGTCGCCGAGGCGCCGCTCACGGAGGTCGATGCCGGCATGGAGCCCTACGCCATTCCCTACGCGCCGGACGCGGGCTCGCTGCGCGTGCGCCGCTCCATCTCCGTGCGCGCGGAGCCCCGGCAGGACGCGCCCTCGCTGGGCACCGTGGCCCAGGACATGCGGGTGAAGTGGCAGGGCGCGATGCGCGGACCGGATTGTGACACCTGGGTGCAGCTGCAACCGCGTGGCTGGGTCTGCGAGCGCTACCTGGAGCAGAACTTCCGCGAGCCCCGCGTCCGCCCGCTGCCCCGCGTGGAGGAGGGCGCGCTCACTCCTGGCATCTACGCCCGCGTCGTGGGCCACCGCGTGCGCGCCTACCCGAGCCTCGCGCTCGCCCGGAAGCGGAAGCAGGGCGTGCTGCTCAAGGGCTCCGTCACGGTGAAGCTCCAGGGGCAGGTGAAGGTCGGCCGGCGCACCTTCTGGCGCACCTCCGACGGCCAGTACTTCGAGGCGCGCGTGCTGCGCGAGCACCGCCCCTCCGACTTCAGCGGCCTGGACGCGGAGGCGCTCGCGTCCCTGCCCATGCCCTTCGCCTGGGCCCAGTCGCGCGCCGCTCCCCGCACCGACGTGGTGGTGCGCAAGGCCCCGGCCGCGCGAGCGGAGCGCGAGACCGTGCTCCCGCCGCGCACGCTCGTCGCCGTGCGCGAGCTGTCCCCCGACGGCCAGTGGGTCCGCATCGCCGAGGACCACTGGGTGGCGCGCGACGACCTGCACGTCGCGTGGCCGCTGGCGTCCCCGTCCATCGTGGAGCCCGGCGCGCGCTGGCTGGACGTGGACCTGGAGTCGCAGACGCTCATCGCCTACGAGGGCGACCGCCCCGTCTACGCCACGCTCATCTCCTCCGGCAGACCCGGCACCGACACGCCGGAGGGGCTCTTCCGCATCTGGGTGAAGTTCGCGGAGGCGGACATGACGGGCCGCATGGGCATGGCCAGCTACCGCGTGGCCACCGTGCCGTGGACCATGTTCTTCGAGGGCGACTTCGCCCTGCACACCGCCTACTGGCACGACCGCTTCGGCGAACCCGTGAGCCACGGCTGCATCAACCTGGCCCCCAAGGACGCGCGCGCCCTCTACGGCTGGACCACGCCGGAGGTGCCCGTCGGCTGGTCCATGGTCCACGCCATGCCGGAGGACCCCGGCACCTGGGTGCGCATCCGGGGCCAGGCCCACGAGCCGCCGAAGAAGCGCCGCAGGGGCTCGGCCGTCGTCGCCGCCGTCCGGGACCTCTAACCGCCCAGCACGGACACCGTGACGCGGCGGCGGTGCGGCGACGTGCGGTGCTCCCAGACGTAGACGCCCTGCCACGTGCCCAGGTCCGCCTCGCCGTCCCTCACCGGCACGGTCAGGGACACCTGCGTCAGCACCGTGCGCACGTGCGCCGGCATGTCGTCCGGCCCCTCCGCGTCGTGCTGGAACAGCGGGTCGCCGTCCCTCACCAGCCGGGAGAAGAACGCCTCCAGGTCGCGCTGGACGACGGGGTCCGCGTTCTCGCCGATGATCAGCGACGCGCTGGTGTGGTGCAGGAACAGCGTGCACAGGCCCTCGCGGATGCCCGTGGCCTTCACCGCCTGCTGCACCTCACCGGTGATGTCCACCAGGCCCCGGCCCAGCGTGGACACCGTCAGCTCCTTCGCCTGATACACCCCAAGCCTCCGTCCCGTGGGTCAGCGGCCGTCCAGCCGCTTCACGAGGAACGCCGCCAGCTGCTCCAGCTCCTCGGTGATGAGCGTGTGCCCACCCTCAAAAGGTAGGAACTCCACCGGCAGCCCCGCGCCTGTCAGCAGGTCGCGCAGGCGCTCGCCTTCCTGGAAGGGGAGCACCGGGTCCTGCCGGCCGTGCCCCTGGAACACCGGGAGCGCCGTCCTCGCGCGGGCGCGGGGCTCCCACTCCTTCCCGGCGACCACGGCCCCGGACAGGAGGCACAGCCCCGCGGGGCGCTCCTCCAGCCGCAGGGCCACGTCCGTGGCCATCATCGCGCCCTGGCTGAAGCCTCCCAGCACGACGCGCTCCAGCGGCACCTGGAGCGCCGCCACCACGCTCATCAGCGCCCGGCGCGCGGCGGGCATCCCCGGCGGCACCGCCTGGGAGTACTGCGCCCAGTCGCGCCCCTGCCCCATCAGGATGGCCGGGGGAATCTCGAACCACGCGCGGCCCCCGGGCATGCCCAGGGCGTCCAGCGACAGCGGCGCCTCCGGAAAGACGAACCGCGCCGCCTGCGCCAGCCGGGGCGCGGCCATCATCAGCTCCGGCGCCAGCGCCACCAGGTCCGTGCCCGGCGCGCCGAAGCCGTGGCACAGCACCACCACCACCTGGGGAGCCGCGCCCTCGGGGAGCGCGTCCACCCCGTGGCAGGTCAGCTCCCCCAGCTTCGTGCGCACGTGGCGCGGGCGGAGGCTCACGGCTGCGCGTCGCTGATGGTGACGTGCTGGATGACCATGTCCGCGTCCGGCCGGTCCTGCCGGTTGCGCGGCGTGTTGGCGATCTTCTCCACCACGTCGTAGCCCTTCACCACCTCGCCGAAGATGGTGTGCCGGCCCTTGAGGAACTGCGGCGTGGACGTGGTGATGAAGAACTGGCTGCCGTTGGTGCCCGGGCCCGCGTTGGCCATGGCCAGGAGGCCCTTCTTGTCGAAGTCGCGGTTGCTCTGGAACTCGTCCGCGAAGCGGTAGCCCGGGTCGCCCCGGCCGGTGCCCGTGGGGTCGCCGCCCTGGATCATGAAGTCGGGGATGACGCGGTGGAAGATGACGCCGTCGTAGAGCGGCTTGCCCTCCACGCGCTCGCCCGTCCTGGGGTTGATCCACGGCTGCTCGCCGGACGCGAGGCCCACGAAGTTCGCCACCGTCTTGGGCGCGTCCTTGGAGAAGAGCTTGAGCACGATGGTGCCCTGGTTCGTCTCCATCGTGGCCCAGAGGTCCTGGCCCTCCAGGGCCTTCTTCTGGAAGCCCGTCGCGGCGGCCGCGTCCGTCTGGAGGCTCACCGTGCGGGTGGCCGCCTGGGAGGGCGTGGGCTGTGCTGCGGGGGCCTTCGACGCGGGCGGCTGCTCCTTGTCCTTGGAGCACGCGGTCAGGGCGAGGCAGAGGAGTCCAGCGGTCAGGAATCGGGTGCGCATGGGGCGCGCATCCTAGCGGCTTTCGACCGGGCTCCAGCGTGTTAAAGAGGTGTTTCATCCCCGGAGGTTTCCCCTGTGACAACCGGACAGGAATGGCTGGTTGACGCGAGCGGCTGCGCGCCGGCGCGGCTCAAGGACGCGGCCGCGCTGGCGGCCCTCTTCGAGGAGCTGGTCGTCTTGATGGACCTGAAGGTCGTGGGCCCGCCGCAGTGGCACGTCTTCCCGGAGCCCGGCGGCGTCACCGGCCTGGCGCTCCTGGCCGAGAGCCACCTGGCCATCCACACCTTCCCGGAGCACGGCTTCGCCGCGCTCAACGTCTACTGCTGCCGCGCCCGCGCGCGCCCGGACTTCGACGCGATGGCGGCGAAGCACCTGGGCGCCACGGCGTGCCGCGTGCGCGAGCTGCCGAGAGGAGGGGGGGCGTGACGCAGGGGGCGTGTCCGTCGTGCGGCGCGAGCGTGGAGTTCTCCGTGGGGTCCGCGCAGGTGGTGGTGTGCGGCCACTGCCAGACGATGGTGGCCCGCGTGGGCGCGGAGCTGGAGGCCCACGGCAAGGTGGCCCGCATCGTGGAGACGGACTCCCCGCTGCGCCTGGGGCTGGAGGGCCGCGTCAACGGCACCGCGTATCAAATCGTCGGGCGCCTCCAGAAGGACCACGGCGCCGGCCCCTGGGACGAGTGGTACGTGGAGCTGTCCGACGGCCGCACCGGCTGGCTCAGCGAGTCCGAGGGCGCCTTCCACCTGCTCTTCGCGGCCGGCGTGGAGGAGGGCCTCCAACTGGAGCGCCTCCACCCCGGGGACCGCCTGCGCCTGCGCAACCGCCCGCTGGTGGTGGAGGAGCGCGGCCACGGGCGCGTCACCGCCGCGGAGGGACAGCTCCCCAGCGACGTGGATCCGCAAGCCGACAGCTACTACGTGGACGCCACGGGCCCGCGCGGCCTGTTCGTCACGCTGGACTTCGGCGCGCGCGACCGCGACCCGGAGGTGTTCCTGGGGCAGAGGCTGGAGCTCGCGCAGCTGGGCATCCCGGCGGGGGACCTGCGCCCGCGCGCGCGCAAGGTCCAGCTCCAGCAGGCGCGCTGCACCCAGTGCAACGGCCCGCTGGAGCTGCGCGCGCCGGACCAGACGATGCGCGTGGCGTGCCCGTACTGCGGCGCGCTGATGAACGTGGCGGAAGGGAAGCTGTCCTTCCTCAAGCTGCTCCAGAAGCCGGAGCTGCCGGCGGCGCTCCAGCTGGGGCAGAAGGGCACGCTCGACGGCGCGGAGTGGATCTGCATCGGCTACCAGGAGCGCTCGTGCGTGGTGGAGGGCACGCGCTACCCGTGGATGGAGTACCTCCTCTACCAGCCGGCGCGCGGCTTCACCTGGCTGATGGAGTCCAACGGCCACTGGGTGTTCCTCAAGCCCCTGGCCGCCGGTGACGCCAGCGTCGTGCCCGGGGTGTCCGCGCACTACGAGGGCCGCCGCTACAAGGCCTTCCAGTCCGTCACCGCCGTCACCGACGCCGTGGTGGGCGAGTTCTACTGGAAGGTCCACCAGGGCGAGAAGGCGCGGGCCACGGAGTACGTCGCGCCGCCCTACTCCGTGAACGAGGACGCCACCGACAACGAGGTCACCTACACGCACGGCGAGTACCTCACGCCGGAGCAGGTGCGCGACGCGTTCCGGCTGAAGGAGCCGCTGCCCAGGCCCCGGGGCATCGCGCCCAGCCAGCCCAACGTGCGCCGCGCGGCGATGATGAAGACGCTGCTCTGGTCCGCGGTGTGGCTCCTGGGCCTGTTCGCCCTGTCCGCCGTGCTCCACGCGCGGGCGCTCAACGAGCGGGTGCTGGACCTGCGGGTGACGCTGCCCCGGAGCGCGCACTCCGGCACCCCCGACGCCATGCACTTCAGCGAGCCCTTCGAGCTGCGGCGGGACGGCAACGTGCGGGCCCAGGTCATCATGTCGAGCGCGCTCGACAACGCCTGGGTGGGCGTGCAGGGCGACCTGGTGAACCAGGACACGCAGGAGGTGGTGAGCTTCTACGAAGAGGTGAGCTACTACCACGGACGCGACAGCGACGGCTCCTGGAGCGAGGGCGGACAGAGCGGCAGCGTGTACCTGTCCACGGTGCCCAAGGGGAAGTACGTGCTCCGGACGACCACGTCGTTCGACCCCGGCCTGGCGTTCAAGGGACCGGAGCTGGGCCCCGTCGTCAGCTACCAGGTGCTGCTCACGCACGACACGCCCAACGAGAGCTGGTTCGGCATCGCGCTGGTCGTGCTGCTGATCATCCCGGCGCTGTCGTTCTTCAGCGCCAACAACTTCGAAACCGAGCGCTGGAAGGAAAGCAACCTGTAGCGCTCGAGGCCCGCGGGCCGGGAGGTGGACGATGAGGTACCTGGGCGGCTTGGTGCTCGTGGCGTACGCGTGGGCGACCTATACGGGGTGGGCCCCCTTCAGTGACGAGGAGCGCGGCAAGGTGACCGGAGACGTGAGGCGCGGTCCCGGCGGCGTGCTGCTGTGGACCGGTGGATTCATGGGAGGCAAGTGATGCTGTTGCTTGGAGTGGTGGTCACCCTGCAGGGAGTGCTGGCGAGCGTCATCTACTCGCTCATCGGCCTGGTGGTGTTCGTGGCCGGCTTCTACGTCATCCGCCTCATCCTCCCGTACGACGTGCACAAGGAGATCGAGGTCGACCAGAACACCGCGCTGGGCATCGTCATCGGCTCGTTCATCCTGGGCCTGGCCATCATCATCGCGGCGGCCATCAGCGGCTGAAACACGTGACGCTTTGAACAAGACGCTGCTCTTCCTCACCGTCCTCGTCATCGCGACGTGCGGGCTCATCTACGAGCTCATCGTCGGGACGCTCGCCAGCTACCTGCTGGGGGACAGCATCACCCAGTTCTCCACCGTCATCGGCGGCTACCTCTTCGCCATGGGCATTGGCAGCTACCTGTCGCGCTTCGTGGAGCGCGGGGTGGCCCAGCGCTTCGTGGAGGTGGAGCTGGCCGTGGCGCTCGTCGGCGGGCTGTGCGCGCCGCTGCTGTTCCTCACCTTCACGCTCACCAGCGTGTTCCCCGTGGTGCTGTACGGCAGCGTGCTGGCCATCGGCACCCTGGTGGGCCTGGAGATCCCCCTCCTGCTGCGCATCCTGCAGGACCAGCTCAAGTTCAAGGACCTGGTCAGCCAGGTGCTGACATTCGACTACCTGGGCGCGCTCGCCGCCAGCGTGGCCTTCCCGCTGTTGCTGGTGCCCAGGCTGGGGCTGGTGCGCACGTCGCTCCTCTTCGGCCTGCTCAACGCGGGCGTGGGGCTGTGGAGCACGTGGCTGCTCGCGCCCGTGCTGGCCAACCCCGTGCGCCTGCGCGTCAAGGCGGTGGCGCTGTGCGCGGGGCTGCTGGTGTGCTTCGCGCTGGGGGACCGGCTCACCACCTTCTACGAGGACCAGCTCTACGCGGACGAGGTCGTCCACGCCACCAGCTCCCCCTACCAGCGCATCATCGTCACGCGCGGCAAGCGGGGCTTCTCGCTGTTCCTCAACGGCAACCTCCAGTTCGCCAGCATCGACGAGTACCGCTACCACGAGGCCCTGGTGCACCCGGCCATGGTGCGCGCGCAGAAGGTGGAGCACGTGCTGATCCTGGGCGGCGGTGACGGGCTCGCGGCGCGCGAGGTGCTGAAGTATCCGGAGCTGAAGTCCCTCACGCTGGTGGACCTGGACCCCGCCATCACCGGGCTGGCGGTGAACTACCAGGAGCTGGCGGCGCTCAACCACCACTCGATGACGCACCCGAAGATGCGCGTCATCAACACGGACGCCATGCAGTTCCTGGCCGAGGGCGTGAACACCTGGGACGTGGTCATCGTGGACTTCCCGGACCCCAACAACTTCGCGCTGGGGAAGCTCTACACGACGGGCTTCTACAAGATCTTGAAGAAGCGCCTGGCGCCGGGCGGCGTGGCGGTCATCCAGAGCACCAGCCCGCTGTTCGCGCGGCGCTCGTTCTGGTGCGTGGAGGGCACGCTCAAGGCGGCGGGCTTCTGGACGCAGCCGTACCACGCGCTGGTGCCGTCCTTCGGGGAGTGGGGCTACGTGCTGGTGGCGCAGGAGCGGCCCGGCCGCTACCGCCCGCTGCCGGAGGGGCTGGCCTTCCTGGACGAGGACACGCTGGAGGGGCTCACCCACTTCTCCCCGGACATGGGGCCGCTGCCGGCGGAGGTGAACCGGCTGAACAACCAGGTGCTGGTGCACTACTACGAAGAGGAGTGGCGCCGGTGGAACTGACGCGGCGCGAGCTGGTGGCCGCGTTCCTGGGCGCCTCCGTGGCGAGCGCCTGTACGCGGCAGGCCGCTCGCGCGCCGCGAGCCCGTCACCGCCGCCCAGGATC